>CAYSMQ010000137.1:0-11197 GCA_964432035.1 uncultured Ardenticatenaceae bacterium | reverse complement strand
ATCGTTGGCGCCTACCGGCCCAGCCAGGTGACAGGCGAAAGCAGTAGTAATGGGCTACAGACGTTGCAAGAAGCGATTCTGGAATTCAGCCGGCTGTTTGGCGAGACTCATCTCGACTTACAGAAACTGGACACAGAAACGTCGCGGCAGTTGACGGCGGCCTTGTTGGATCGCGAGCCAAATAAGTTGGGAGAAGCGTTTCGAGTGAAGCTCTTCTGGCAGACGCGGGGGAATCCGCTGTTCGTGACAGAGCTGCTGCGTGAAATGAGGGCGCGCGGACACCTGGTGAAAGATGCGAGTGGCGCCTGGATTGAGGGCAGCCAAATCGACTGGGATACTCTACCGACTCGGGTCACAGCGGTTATTGAACAGCGACTGGGGCGGCTGGGGAAAGAGGCGCGCTGGGTGCTGGATGTGGCAAGCGTAGAAGGGGAACGCTTTACTGTTACCGTGGTCGCAGCGCTGACGGGATTGAACGAGATCGAGCTGCTACGCCTACTGGGCGACCTGGAAGAGCAACATGGTCTGGTGGAGGAGCTGGGCGAGCTACAGGTTGGCGAGCAGCGTGTGGGACGTTTCCAATTTTGCCACGTCCTTTTTCAGCACTATCTGTACGAGGCGTTGGGTAGGGCACAGCGGCGGCAGTTGCATGGTGAAATAGGCGACAGGTTGGCACAGCTGCACGGGCCCAGTCTGGACACCATTTTGCCGGAATTGGCGCACCATTATGAGGTAGCAGGACGTCAGGAAGAGGCGATTACGTTTCTTATCAGGGCGGGGGATAAGGCGCGGACGGTCTATGCAACCGAAGACGCACGCAATCATTTCCGGCGGGCCGTGGCGCTGTGCCGAGAGACGGACGACCGTGAGAAGCTGGCTCGTACGTTGATCAAACTTGGGCTGACGCACCAGACGGCGTTCGAATATGAACGGGCGCAGGAGGCGTTCGACGAGGCGTTTCTGGAATGGTCTCGCGCCATGCCGGCGACGGCAGGCGGCGACGACGGCGTAGCTGCGTTGCCTCAGGCTAGGCAGCCGCTGCGACTGATCTGGCAAGAACCATCTTCCCTTGATCCGACGATGGGTGGCTATAATTTCACGGCGCCACTGGCTACCCAGATCTTTAGCGGCCTGGTCGCTTTTGGGCCCGAAAGTGAGATCGTCCCCGACGTTGCGCACAGTTGGGAAATAAGCGATGACGGGCGACGCTACAAGTTCCACCTGCGCGATGACGTGTTTTGGAGCGACGGCGCGCCGGTGACGGCCCATGACTTTGAATTCACCTACAAGCGCGCATTAGATGCGGCGACCGAGGCGCCAATAGCCGGAAAGCTGTTGGCTGCGGTTAAAGGAGCGCGCGAGGTTGGGCAGGACCGTGGCAGCAATAGCGGCGCGCCTGGTGTGCGCGCGCTTGACGACTACACACTGGCAATCGAATTACAGGAGCCAACCAGTTATTTCATCTACAATCTGGCTTATTATGTCCTGCTCCCGGTGCCTCGCCATGTCTTCGAGGCGCATGGCGTGTCGTGGGCCAACCCTGAGCACATCGTGACGAACGGTCCGTTCCAAGTCGTGGCCTGGGAACCAGGTAAATTTATCCACTTGCAACGCTATGCGCGCTACCATGGGCGTTTCGGAGGCAACCTGGGGCACGTACATCTTAGCTTAGAACAAGAACCGAGAGTGCATGCAGAATTGTATGACGCCGATCAAGTGGACGTCGTTTCCAGCTGGTTTACTGACCTTGGGCAGTTGGACCGCTTGCGGCAGCGTCATGCAGCAGAGTACGTAGAGCGGTCGCGTTTTGCAACGACATTCTACTATCTTGACACCACTGTCCGGCCGTTTAATGATCGGCGCGTGCGCCGGGCTCTGGCGATGGCGCTGGATCGTGAGGCTCTGGCAAAGACGCACCTACGCGGCTATGTTGAACCGGCAACGGGTGGCTTTGTTCCTCCTGGCATGCCGGGACATGTCCCGGACTGTGCCGTGCGATTTGACCCGCAGCGGGCGCGGGAGCTTTGGGACGAAGCCTGTAACGAAAATGGCTACCGGATTGCCAAAATAACGGTCGTTGCCACGGCCTCCGCCGGCGATTTTATCGCTTTCCTCAAAGACAGCTGGAACAAGGTCCTGGGCATCGACGTGGACGCCAGCGTCGCCGGAATGGATGAAAACAGCCCTGAGCAAGCAAGCCAATCTGGTCCCTTTGTTTATGTCGGCGGTTGGTGGGCGGACTATCCCGATCCAGACAATTTTTTGCGTGTGAGTGTGGATCCCGGCGACGACTGGTGGTATGACGAGGAATATGACGACCTGCTGCAGCGCGCCGCTCGCATGACGGACCAGAGCGAACGGCTACGGCTCTATCGCAAGGCGGAGTTGATCCTGGTGCAGGAAACGCCCATCCTTCCCCTGGCCTATAGTCCCTTCCACCTTATGCTCAAACCGTGGGTCAAGCGCTACCCAACGTCGGCGGTGAAGAATCCGGGGTTTTGGAAAGATGTTGTTTTGGAGATTGGGGATTAGAGATTGGAGATTAATCGCCAATCTCCAGGTCTTCCCCTTCTAGCTCCGCCTGCAGCTTCTCCCACAGTTCGTTGAAAGATGCCAGTCGTTCTTCCGCTGCGCCGCGGGCAGGTTCGCTGTGCATGCTGGCCACGGTTTTTTCTTGCCAATCGGCGTCGCGGACGTTGGCGATGAGGTTGGCGAGATCGGGTGTGTTGTTTTTGGCCAGAACCATACCCAGCCAGTGGAATGCGGCGGTGAGACCTAGTTTGGAGAGCTTGTCGGCGTCCCAGAAGATTTGCGACTCCAGCGATTGTAGCGGTTCGTCGCGCCACAGGCCCTGGTGGTCTTCAATGACGCGGGCCACGCGCTCAATCTTGTGCCCAGGAAAGTCAGTCTGCGCCAGAAAGTGGCGGGCAAAGACAGCGCCCTCTTCGGGATGCGCCTCACCCGCGTCTTTACGAATGTCGTGCAGCCACGCCGCCGCCTCAATGACGTCCAGGTCCGCGTCTAAAAGGCGGGCCAGTTTGAGCGCCAGCGTGTGCACCGCCAGCACATGCTCCCAGCGGTAGTTAAAGATCGGGTTCTCGGTACCGTAACGTTGCTCTGCTTCCCGAATGGTGGCCTGGAACATGGCTTCGCGCGCCTGCCGGCGCCAGCCATCTTGGGGAGGGTCGGCTTGCCCCATGCGTGTTTTAATCTCCTTCTAATAACAGCGTTCGTCGGTGGTCATACCAGTCAATTTTAGAATTTCTGGCGTGTATATGCCAGTTTCAAGGCCGGCGCGCAGGCACGTTAGACGGTTTTCACGGGCAGAAACGGCAACCTTTTGCTAGAATTCAGTCATATTCCATTAATGTTGGCTGTGCTAGGGAAGCGGAGGACGACCCTTTCGTCATGAAACGCATTGTACTGATCATTCTGCCACTCTTTCTGCTGATTGTCTCCCTCTTTCTTTTCGTTCCCGGCGCGACTGCTGCGCAGTGTTATCTGGCTTCGGCGCACGTGGGCTACGTTTGCGATGCGCGGCCCGCGCAACACACGTTAGTCGTCCCCAAAGTACGCCCCGACAGTATCATTCCCAACTTCACCTTCTCCTGGATTGAAGACCACGCGCCGCTTTATTCTGGGCCCAGCTTGGATTCGGCGGTGATCGGCGACGCGGGCACCGGGTTTATTTACCAGTCGATAGCGGATGCAGCGACGGACGCCGAGGGGAACCGCTGGTTTAAGGTGCTGGGCGGCTGGACGTTGGCGGGCAATGTAAATATTGTGGAAGGGACACCGTTTGCAGGCATGGAGGTCCACGCGCGACCGCAGCGCCCCTTTGGCTGGATGCTGGATACGTGGATTTTGCGCGACGAGCCGGCGGGACCGCTACCGCCACAAGAAGAGCGTGTGACACTGGAACGTTACGACTTTGTCCAGATCTATGGCGCGACGCGCGCAGCGGATGGTTTGCTATGGTACGACATCGGCGGCGGGCGCTGGGTGAAGGAGAATTATCTAGGAATTGTCGATTACGCCGAACGACCGGAAGGCATCGAGCCGCACGAGTACTGGGTGGCGGTGGATCTGACCGAACAGGTGTTCGCGGCTTATGAAGGCGATCGCATGGTCTACGCCAGCCTGGTGTCGTCGGGTTTGGATCGTTGGCCGACGCGCGAGGGCCTGTTCACCGTGTGGGACCGGCATCTGATCGCGCCGATGAGCGGGGGCGAGGTTGGAGATGATTTCTATAATATCGAGCACGTGCCCCATCCGATGTACTTTGACGATGGCATCTCGCTGCACGGCGCTTATTGGCACAACGCGTTTGGCTTAAAGAAGAGCCACGGTTGCGTCAATATGCCGCCAAAAGATGCGGAGTGGGTTTATTTCTGGTCGGAGGCAGCGCCTAGCGATTTGAGGGTGTGGGTCTACTCCAACGACGAGGAACACATTTTACAGAAGTTTAACGGCGGTTTGCTGGCGTCGTCGCCGGCTGTGCCTTTTGCCGAATGAGCCGTAAGCGAGTACCATGAGACTCAGCATGACGATTAAGCGAACGATGGTCCTTCTATTCTCTACCTTGCTGCTTGGCGCGCTGTTGTTGCTGGCAGCGCCGGCGAACGCTGCCGACTGTTACGTGTATGCCGGCGACGTCTACGTGTGCGACGCGCGGCCCCGGCAGCCGCTTTTCTCGGCGCCCGGCTTCCAGCAAAACAGCGACTCGATAAGCCGCACGTATGCCTGGCTGGACGATAACGCGCCACTGTATGCCGAGCCGCGCATGGACGCGGAAATCAGCAAGGAAGGCGAAGTGGGCCAGTTGTATTACACCATCGAAGAGACGTTTACCGATGGGTCGGGGATGACGTGGTACCAGGTGGAAGACAACCAGTGGGCGCGCGGCGACACCATGCACCGCTGGGGGCCGTCCACACAGACAGGACTGCTGGTGCACGGTGTTCCTGAACGGCCTTTCGGCTGGGTGATGCAACGGTTTCGCGCCTCGCCCGCGCCGGAGGCGGAAGCGCCGGAAGATGCGCCGTGGGTGGACCAGTACACGTTTGTGCAGTTGTATGACGTCGCCGAAGGAGAAGACGGCTGGCTGTGGTTCGATATAGGCGAAGGGCAGTGGACGCGACAGACGAACCTGGCGCTGATCGAACCGGTGGAGCGTCCGGAGGATGTCGGAGAAGATGAGTATTGGGTGGCAGTGGACCTGTTTGAGGAAACCTTCGCGGCCTATGAAGGCGACCGCATGGTGTACGCAGGGCTCACGGCGACCGGCGTAGAGGGCTGGGAAACGAGAGAAGGGCTCTTTAACGTCTATGCCCGCCATCGCGAGTGGCCTATGTGGGGCGATGAAGAAGGAGATTATTACTTCCTGCAAGACGTTCCTCACACCATGTTCTTTGATGACGAGATCGCCTTGCACGGAGCTTACTGGCACGACTTCTTTGGCGCGCCGCGCAGCCATGGCTGCGTGAACATGACCCCGCGCGACGCAGAGTGGGTGTGGCATTGGTCGGAAGATGCGCCCAACGACCTGTGGGTCTACGTGTATAGCCTGCCACAAGACTACTTCATGGAAGAGTACGGCGCCGACTTATCGATCGCCTCTTCACAATATCCGGCGTTGGGTCACTAATCCGCCGCCAAAATCTCTAATCTCTATTCGCTAATCTCCAATATTGGGACGGTAGGACGCACCTCAGAATCGTCCTACGATGATGACGCTATGTTCGACCTCATTGCTCTGGACGCTGACGATACCTTGTGGCACAACGAGCAGGCCTATTTGCAGGCGCGCCAGCGCTTTCGCGACATTATGGACGGCTATGAGGTGAACGGTTCGGTGGACGCTCTGGCCGACCACCTGGAAGTTGCCAACATCGAGTACTATGGTTATGGGGTGATGAGCTTCGTTCTATCGCTGATGGAGGCGGGTCTGGACCTGACTGATGATGGGTTGCGGGGCCAGGACGTGCGGCGGCTGATCGAGCTGAGCAAGGAGATGCTAACAGCGGAGGTGCGCCTGTACCAGACCACGGAGGATGTGGTGGCGCAGCTGGCGGAGGAGTTCACGCTGATGGTGATCACCAAAGGCGATTTGCTGCACCAGCGCAATAAGGTGCTGCGCTCCGGGCTGCGCGACTATTTTGGCTACGTGGAGGTGGTGAGCCACAAACGGCCGCAGGATTACGCCGAACTGCTGACGCGCTACGACGTCGCGCCGGACCGTTTTCTGATGGTTGGCAACTCCATGCGCTCCGATGTTATGCCCGTGGCGGAGTTGGGCGGTTGGGCCATCCACGTGCCAAGCGAGAAGGTGTGGGCGCACGAAGTGGCGGAGCTGCCCGGGCATCTGCGGGAGCGGGTGTTTGAGGCGGAGAGTCTGGCGGAAGTGCCGGCGTTGATTAAAGAGTTAGAAGCGTCTTTGGCGTAGGCAGCTCCTGGGGGGCGCGGAGCTGTCGCTGGGGAGACCGGTCCTAGCGCAGGAGGCAGGGTACGATGGCTTATACACGGCTACTGCCAGGGGAACGGGTGTAGCGGCTCGATGCCGTAGTACAATTCCACGACGCGGCGGAAGAGGGGAGCGCCGACGGTAGAGCCTTCACCGGCATTTTCGACCATGGTGACAACGGCAATCTCTGGCTCTTCGATTACGGCGCCATCGGGCAGCGTGTAGGGCGCGGCGGGCGCGTAGCCGGCGAACCAGGCGTGGGGCATGCCGTTAGCGGCGGCGGGATCTTCGGCGGTGCCCGTCTTGCCGGCGACGGGTACAGGCAAGTCCACAAAACGGTGGCTCGCCGTGCCATAGTTTTCATGGGCGACTTCCCACAGTCCCTGTCGCAAGACCTGCAATGTGTCCGGCGATACGGGCAGCTGACCGTTTTCCTGCGGCGGTCTTTCCTCTTCGGGGGCGCCGCCGCCGGCGCCGATGCGGTCGATGACTGTGGGTTGGTAGACCTGGCCTCCGTTGGCAATGGCAGCGATGATATTGGCCATCTGCAACGGCGTGACCTGCACGTAGCCCTGGCCGATGGCCATGTTCACGGCGTCTCCCTCCAGCCACGCTTCGCCGATGGTGTTGGCTTTCCAGTCGGGGTCAGGGATGAGGCCCGCCGACTCGTCGATGCCCTCGATGCCCGTAGGCGCGCCCAGCCCGAACTGACGCGCGACGTTGGGCAGGAAGAAAGGATCATTCTGGTTCAGTACGTAGCCCATGTCGTAGAAGCAAGTATTGCAGGAGACGGCAAGAGCACGCAGATAGCTGACGGTGCCGTGCCCGCCGCTACGCCAATCGTACTTGACGAAGTCATCGCCTAGTTTGCGCCAGGCGCCGGTGCTGTAATAGGTCGTGCTTGCCGTGTAGAGATTGCTGTTAAGTCCGGCCGACAAGGTGACAATCTTGAAGAGGGAGCCAGAAGGGTAAGCGCCCTGAGCAGCGCGATTGACGAGAGGATTGCCGGGCGCGTTAAGCACGGCGGAGAGGCCCTCGCGCGCTTCGGGGCGCGTGGCGTCAAAGACGGCGGGATCGTAGGAGGGATAGCTGGCCATGGCCAGCACATCACCGTTGTTGACGTCGAGCACGACGATGGAGCCGGCAAAACCGGGCGATGTGGTGACGGCCTCGGCCAGGGCCTCTTCCACCCGGCGCTGAAATTCGCCGTCGATGGTCAGATAGATGCTGCGCGCCTGGCGCGGTTCAGTGGCCTGCACGGTGTCGATGTATTCGCCATTCTGGCCTACGATGGTCAGCTCGCCGCCACGCACACCGCTAAGGTACTCCTCTCCCCAGGCCTCCACGCCGGCAAGTCCCACTTTCTCATCGCCCTGGTAGCCCTGTCGCAGGTAGTCGTCCAGCGATTCGGCGGGGATGGCGCCAACGTAGCCGGTCACGTGTGGGGCCACGCCATTTTGGGCGTAGAGGCGGGTCAGGCGTTGCTCGGCGACAAGGCCGTTGCCCAGGTAGGGCTCCAGATCCTCGCTATGCTCCTGAGCCTCTTCGGCAAGCACATTGCCCAGAGGAACCACCCAATTGGGCAGGGCCTCGGCATAGAGTTGACGCAGTTCGTGCGGCTCGCGGTGCAGGATAGGGCTCAACGTCTCCAGCAGCCCTTCTTCATCTTGAACTTCGCCGGGAACGATGGAGAGGGTGATGGCAGTGCCCTGGTAAGCCAGCGCGTTCCCTTCGCGATCATAGATGTTGGCCCGCGCCGGCGCGCGATAGGCCATGTGCAGACGTTGACCGCCCTGCAGTTCGGGCAGCAGCAGGCTCTCATCCCAAACGACGCCCCAGCGGTCCTGATTATAGGCCAGCGTCATGGTATGTTCGCGAGAGATGCTGCCGACCAGGGCCGTTTCCCATATGACGCGCACGGTCATTTCTGCACGATCATCTTCCTGGAGCGCGTTCATGGGCTGGGCGTGGACGACCTGCACGGTCGCCGTGCGCATCGCTTCTTCGTAAAGGGACACGAAATCTTCGCGCGCCACCAGCGCCTGGGTCTGTACCGAGAGCAGGTCGTACATGGCGTCATAGTCGAAGCCTTCCCAGGCGCGGTAGAAGGCCAGGCCCGTTCCTTCGGCGGCTGCGGCGACCGGCGTGCTGGTGGGCGCCGGGGTGGGCGTGGGAAGCGGCGTCGGCGTTTGTGGCTCGCCGGCGCCGAGCATTTCGGGCAGGTCATTGCTACAGGCGGAAAGCAGCAGGAGCAGGAACAGCGGCAGAAGGAGAAAGCGTTTCTTTTTCACGTCGCCTCCATTTTACGTAAGTGGCATGAATCAGTCCACGTGTCGAGCACAAGCTTCATACGCGTTCAATGTGCAGAGCGGCAGGCTCGGGTTACAATTGGCCCATGCAAGATTGGGATTTTAGCCCTCCTCCACCCTCTTCGCTTGGCGACCACGACGTGCCGCTGGAAGGAGAACACCTGCTAGGCAAGCGCGTGGCGCTGATGGTGACGGGTGGCATTGCGGCGATCAAGGCGCCGTTTATCGCGCGCGCTTTGCGACGGCAGGGCGCCGATGTCGTGGCCTTCGCTTCGTCGGAAGGGCTACGCTATGTAGCGGAGGAGGCGTTGGAATGGAGCACCACGCACCCTGTGGTGACGCGCCTGACGCCGGCGGCGGAACACCTGAGCGACGACGCGCCGTTCGACGCCTATCTGGTGGCGCCCGCGACCTATAACACGATCAACAAGTTGCGCCAGGGCATCGCCGATACGGTGGTGACGGCGTCGCTGGCGTCGGCGCTAGGGCGTATGGGCCAGAGACGAACGAAGGTGCTGATTGCGCCCACGATGCACGGCAGCCTGCACACGCCGGTTCTGGTGGAATCAATGAAGGCGCTGACGGAGATGGGCGTGCGCATCATCCCGCCGCGAGAAGATTACGGCAAGCATAATATTCCGCCAGAGGCGCGGCTGGTAGCAGAGGTGTGCCGGGCAGTTAGCGACTCGCCGCTGAAGGGGCGGCGCATCCTGGTAACGGGCGGACCGACGCCCACGCCCATTGACGCCGTGCGGCGCATTACGAACCGTTTTAGCGGCAAGCTGGGCATTACGGTGGCGGAGGAGCTGTTCTTGCGCGGCGCGGAAACGATGCTGATCCACGCCGGCGGGGTGACGCTGCCGCCGGATTATTTGCCGCACCGACCGGCGGACACCTTTGACGATTATCTGCGGCTGGTGATGGATACGTTGCAGGAAGGGGGGTATGAGGCGGGCGTCTTTACCGCGGCGGTTGCCGATTACCGGCCGGCGGAGGTGCGCGAGGGCAAGACGCCGAGTGGGGGCGCATTAGACAGCATCAAGCTAACGCCAACGCCGAAGGTGATTAAGCGCGTGCGCGAGGCGTTTCCGGAGTTGCACATGGTGACGTTTAAGTTTGAGGAGAACGTGAGCCACGAAGAGTTGATGCGGGTGGCGCGGCAACGGCTTGAGGAAGGCTCGCAGGCAGTGGTCGCCAATCGTGGCGAAGAGGGGCGGGAGGCGGGCGAGCAGGTAGCATATCTGGTAGCGGGGGATGGGGAGGAGCGACGGATGGTGGGTAAACCGGCGATTGCATGGGGGATTGGGGATTATTTGGAGGAAGGGCTGCCTTAACCTTCCACATTTTCCTTCTCCAACCATTCGACGTACAATAAGAGCCGTGGGAAAAAGGAAGTGGGGCGGGTAAAGCAACGGCCAGTTGTCGTTTTCCACGTCAACAGGAGTATCACCATGAAGAATAGTGACAAAGAACGGGAGGTCGTCATATTGAGCGGCGCGCGCACGCCGACGGGGCGTCTGTTGGGCGGATTGAGCAGCTTGAGCGCCACGGATCTGGGCGGCGTCGCCGTGCAGGCTGCCGTGGAGCGCGCGGGCATCGACCCGCATAGCGTGTACGAAGTGATTATGGGCCTGGTGGTGCAGGCGGGAACGGGCCAGGCGCCGGCGCGCCAGGCTGCCTTGCGCGGCGGACTGCCTGACACAGTAGGGGCGGCGGCTGTTAATAAGGTATGCGGTTCCGGTCTTAAGGCCGTGATGCTGGCGGCTAACGGCATCATCGCCGGCGAGGCTGACGTATACGTGGCAGGCGGCATGGAAAGCATGAGCAATGCGCCGCATCTGGCGCACGGCGTGCGCCAGGGCAACAAGTATGGACATATGACGCTGAAGGATTCGCTGGTGACCGATGGCCTGTGGTGCGCCTTCGAAGATTGGATAATGGGCAACGCGGCGGAGTTTATCGCCAAACAGTTCGAGGTGACGCGCGAGGAGATGGACGAGTTTGCATTGCGCAGCCACGAGCGCGCGGCGCGAGCCACGGCCGAAGGGCGCTTTGAGAGCGAGATTACGCCGGTCACCGTCAGAGGGCGACGCGGGGAAACGCAGATAAATCGCGACGAGACGATTCGCGCTTCGTACGAGAACGGTGGATACACGGTGGAGACAAGTTTGGCGCAGCTGGCAAAACTGCCGCCGGCTTTTGAGGATGACGGCCTGGTTACCGCAGGCAACGCGCCGGGCCTAAACGACGGCGCGGCGGCGCTGGTGCTGACCAGCCGCGCGGAGGCCGAGCGCCAGGGCCTGCAGCCGCTGGCAAAGATTGCAGGCTATACGTTGGCGGCGGTGCCGCCGCAGTGGATTTTTGCGGCGCCGGCGCAGGCTATTCCGCGCCTGCTTGAGCGATTGGACTGGCACTTGGAAGATGT
>CAYSMQ010000136.1:0-11308 GCA_964432035.1 uncultured Ardenticatenaceae bacterium | reverse complement strand
TGAACCAATCGGCGCGCGCCAGGAGCGGCAGCACTTCCAGCGTGAGCACCATCAGGTAGAAGGTGATGCACATCGTCACTTCCCAGAGCGGGGAGTGAATGTTCCAGAAGGCGATGGAGTGCCAGAAGCGATCGGGGCGGCCGATGTCTAGGAGCAGCGTCATACAGGCCATCGTGTAGCCGATGAAGCCGATGAAGACGGCGGTGCGCGCCACGGGGACCAGACGTTTAATACCGAGGAGGTATACGGCTGCAGAAAGGAGAAACGCGCCGGCGCCGAGCGCTACGGCAGAAAGATCAATGGTGATCCACAGCCCCCAGGGCACCATGTCGCTGAGGTTTGTCACGATCAGCCCGCGGGTAAAGATGATGACAGCCGCTCCCACCCCGGACAGGAGGAAAACGACAAGAAGTATGATCCAGGTCGGGAACAGGTATTTGGTCAGGCGTTTCACGAGCAGGCCTCCTCTTCGTTAAAGTTCTCTTTGTCGCGCGGCGGCAGATAGTAGACGCGCGGACCGGTGCCCAGGCTTTCACGCAGCCGGAAGGACGAATAGCGGGCCAGCGCCTTGCTGACATCCGATTCGGGATCGTTGAGGTCACCGAACATGCGCGCGCCGGTGGGGCAAGCCACGACGCAGGCAGGCGTTGCCGCCTGGTCCTTGCCGGGCGTGAGGCCGTTTTCCAGACCGCGATCGATGCGTTCCACGCAGAAGGTGCACTTTTCCACGACGCCGCGGGGGCGCCGGGGTACGTCGGGCACCCCCCAGGTCGGTACGGCGGGGTTTGGTTCTGTAAACTCTTCCCAGTTAAACGTACGCGAGCTATAGGGGCAAGCCATTTCACAATAGCGGCAACCGATACAGCGGTCGTAGTCCATCATGATGATGCCATCGGAGCGGTGGAAGGTGGCGCCCACGGGGCAAACGTGCACGCATGGCGCGTCTTCGCAGTGCATGCAGGGAATCGGCAAGAAGAAGCCATCCTCGTCCTGTGTAATGCGGTTCCAGGCCATATCGGGATTGATGTCGTTACGGGCGCGGCAGGCCATGGTGCAGTGGTTGCAGCCAACGCACTTTTGTTGGTCGATGACCATGGCCCAGCTGTGCGGGCTATCGTGCTCTTCGCCCCCGCGTGAACTCTTTTTCTTATAGGCTACGGCGGGCGCTGCAGCCGCCGCCAATCCGACGAGGCTGAGCTTGAGAAAATCGCGCCGTGGCATGTTTTGCTGTTTCATCGGGGCTCCGGACATCTTTACCGGCGCCTCGTTTTGGGTGGTGGGTTGGTTTTTGTCTTTCATGATTTCCTCTCTCGGCGGGTGGCTCGGTTGGAA
Organism: uncultured Ardenticatenaceae bacterium; assembly: GCA_964432035.1. Taxonomy (GTDB): domain Bacteria; phylum Chloroflexota; class Anaerolineae; order Promineifilales; family Promineifilaceae; genus JAAYYY01. The sequence continues at coordinate 9,976 of CAYSMQ010000136.1, read as the reverse complement.
ACCGGCCACAGCAATTCGTCGAAGACCGACCAGAGCCAGTTATTACTGATTACTCCCTCCGGCTTCGTGTCACGCGGCGGTACAGATGGTCAAGGCCGGGGGCCACGATGATGCCCTAAGCAAGTCCCACGGTGACGGCAAGAATGTAGTTCGTCTCGCTTGCCGGCTGCGGGTCGTCGGCGAGGGCCGGCGCCGGTGGCTGCGCCGCCGGCGTGGCTTCTAACGTGGTTTCGTCGACGGTCATGGCCACCTCTTGCGGGGAACTCATGGCATCTTCGACCGGGTAATGCATCTCCTCCCCATGGCACTGGGTGCAGCTGCGCAAGTCGACGCCGAAGGTGTGGATGCGTTGGCCATGCCCCTCGCCGCTGGACGTGTCTGTGACACGAAGATGGCAATCCGTACACTGCAGCCCTTGCTCGGCGTGAGCCGTCAGCTCGTAGAAGTGACTTTCCTGATTGTGGCAGGTGCGACACAGTTCTTGCGGATCGTTTGCCCGGATACCGGTGGTGTGTGCGTTGTGACAATTCACACAGCTTAGATCCTGTTGCCCGTGCCCGCTCGTGCGCCACTGCAATTCGGTATCTACGTGGCAGGTACCGCAGTCTTCGGCCGTCGCCTTGGTGGGCATGATCTCCTGGGGATGGTCCGCGGGCGCCGGGCTGTGGCAAGACTCACAGGTAATGCCGTCGGCGTCCCATTCGCCGGTGATCGGATCGAAGCCTGTCGTGTGACAGGCCAGGCACTCTTCGGGGTTGCCGTCCTTCTTCCATTCCAGGAGGAAGGCGCGATTATCGGTGGCCTGTCCATGCATGCTGTCCATCCAATCATCATGCGTATCGGCGTGGCAGCTCTGGCAACTTTCTGTATTAGTGGGCGTCGGCTCAGCTTCCTGAACGCGCGAGCGCGCTTCACCGACCTTAACGGTGAAGAACAATAATGGCAGCGCAAAGCAGAGCCCGATAAAAATTTTTGCTAGTGATTGTCTGCCCATATGAGACCTCCTGACTGCGACTGCATTGAAGGTGTGATGTCGCGGTTCACTTCTTAGTCTAGTAGGCGCAGGAGGCCTCGTAAATTGGGAATCGAACCAATCTTGCTATGGGGGAAATTACCCATAGCACCCTGTGTCAAGCTGCGGGCGAGCATGGGCCATGCCACCCAGAGTAATTTGGCGGGAATACCCGATGGACTGGAACAGCCGAGGATGCTACGCTGTTAGTAGATTATTTAGGCATCCAAAGGAGGCACTGATGAACGCGTTAGAGGTCGTACTGTTGGTGACCGCGCTGTTTGTGCTCCGTTTTGCTCTCCCGCTGGCCTTGACGGTAGCCGTCTGTTGTGGATTGAATCGCATTCAGGCGCGATGGAGCGGCGCGGCGTAGGGTAGCTCGGTCGGACACCGACCACAGCTGGAAAAAGAAGATCAAAAAAGGCCGGTTGCGTTGGCAACCGGCCTTTTTGCGTCATGTTACAACTTGACGACTACTGGGCAGCGACGGGCGGTCGGGTCAGACCGGACACGTCGGCGCCTATGTGTTCCAGCGAATCGTAAAGGACCTGTAGGACATACTCATTGTTGTGAGCATATGCACCAGGATCCTTGGCCGAGTACTGGAAGTTGTAGGCGGCGCGTAGCAGGCGGGGCGTCCAGCTGTTGAACGCTTCGCCTTCATGCTCGCCGTCGCCATCGGTGTCGGCAAAGTAGTAGGGATAGCGGCTGCTATCGTACACGATGCCGGTGTCGAGTGTGCTCGTTGCATACTCTTGCATGGCAGCGTACAGAGCCTCGCGCATGGTTGCGATTTCCATGGCGACGCCTTCTTCGACATCACCATCGCCATCGTAGTCCAGGCCCTCTGTGTCAAAGCGAATTGTAGGTAGTTCCTCTAATTCGTTGACTTCAGTGTGACAGTTACTACATGCCTGTACTTCGACTTCTAGCGCGTGCGTCTCGTGACATTCGATACAGGTATCGAAGGCAGGTACGTGTTCGAAGCGGCCATTGTACTGGCGACCTTCAAACTGATAGGCGCCCTGCGCCTCTGCGCCGAACAGCGTGGCGCCGGCGGCGAAGTAGTGCACGTTGAGGAAGCGCAAACCTTCGGCCATTTGGTCGTCGCCAGTATCGCCAATAAGACTATCGACGCTGACGGTAGACTCGCGTCCCTGGTGGCAATTCAAACAGAGGTTGCTGTCTGGATCACCCGTAGAGAGGACCGCGCCGCTGGGGAATTGCACTTCTTGCACCTCATAGCGGTCGAATGTCTCGAGGCTGCTATGGCAAGTAGTGCAATCCAGTCCATTCGAGAGTTCCTGCGAGACGTGGACGCCCTCGCTGAGGAAGAAGGGCAGACCGTCGGCCGAGTGGCACTTGGCGCAACTGGCCGGGACAAAGCCGTCTTCATCCCAGTGACGGAAAGCCTCTTCAGACCCGGCGAAATGCCCGTGATCGATACGGCGGGCTTCGCTGAGGTCGATGGGCTCGCTGAGGGATTGGTTTAGGTCGGCGATGGAATCGTAGAGTAGCTGGATGATGTACTTGCCACCGTGGGCGTAGGAACCAGGATCTTTGAGCGATACCTGGTAGTTGTAGGCAGCCTTCACCAAGCGGGGGGTCCAACCAACGAAACGTTCCGTGTCACCGTCGTCGACTTCGCCGTCAGCATTGGCATCCACAAAGAAGTAGGGGTAACTTGCCGTGTCGTACACGAGGGGAGTTCCTACCACATTGGCGGCATAGGCCTGAATGCCCTGATAGAGCATTTGCTGCAAGGTCTCGATTTCAGCGAGAACGCCTTCTTCCGTATCGCCATCGCCATCGTAGTCGACCAGCGAAGCCAGCGTGCGGATGTTGGGTAGATCGTCAGCCGAACGTACATCGGCGTGACAACTGCTACAGGCTTCCACTTCGACTTCCAGCGTATGCGGATCGTGGCAGTCGATACAGGTTGTGAAAGGCTCGACGTGGTTGAAAAGGGCGTCGTAAGTCTGACCGTCGTACTCATAGCCGCCCATGGCCAGCGTACCGTATTTTGTGGCCGCTGCGGCGTAGTAGTGGATGTTGACAAAGCCCAACTCTTCATTCACGGCGTCGGGATCGTCAAGGGCTTCGGCGTCTTGGATGGCATTGTTGACCTGCACTGTCGACGCGCGTCCCTGATGGCATTGCATACAGCGCGCTTCATCCTCCAGGCCCGTGATTGTGGCTCCAGAGGGGAAGGTCACTTCAGCCAAGTCTTGCGCCACATCATTGTGGCAGGCGCGACATTCGACAACCTCGCCAACCGGCACGGCGGATTCCACCGAGCCAAACTCGCTGCCGTCAGCGCCCAGGAAATCCTCAAAACCGGACGAGCTGTGACATTTGGCGCAACTGGTAGGCACTTCGGCCGGATCATCCTCATCCCAGTGCACGAAGGCTTCGGCGCTGGCGTCGGCGTGCGGCGAGTTGGCCCACTGCTCGTTGATGACTAGATCGGCCTCCGCGCCGGGCTCCTCTGCTTCCTCGGCCTCGGTGGTTACCTCAACCAGGCGCGTCACTTCCACTGTTTCGGTGACAGGTTCCGTGGTCACTTCGACGACACGCGTCACCTCGACCTGTTCCGGCTCCTGACTACAGGCAGCGAGTGCGAGAGCAAAGATGAGCAGCACCCCTACAGCGATGATCGCTTTCTTTCTAGGGTACATTAAGCACTCTCCTTAATTAGACGAACATAACTTGAGTTTGAACGTTGTCTTCGTAATACAGTCACAAGAACATAGGCTCTCCTCCAAACTTCAGTACTAAGTAACTCATGGTAATGGCGTAGGTGTCAGTGGCACGAAAACATCTGGCGTGGCCTCGGGAATGACTGTCTGAATAGCCGTCTGCTCAAAGGTGAAGGCCCAGATAAGGACGGCCAGAATGACAACGCCGAGAACTGTGCTGACGACAAGATAGGCACGGCGACGGCGTTCCAGCACGGGCCGGTCTATCTCGGGCCAGGGATCGCCGCCGCCGTCGAGGCGCTCCTTCTCGAGCGCATGCTCTTCTTCCATCTGGTCCGCCGGCATATTACCCGTGAACATGCTGGGGTTGAAATGCTTTATATGTACATTGTACATATGCCAGATGACGATGGCTAAAACCGCAAGCAAGGCCTCGCCGCCGTGCGCAGCAAGGGCAATGGGAATGACCTCACCCGGCAAGACGGCGGTCGTGGCAATCGGATTCCAGAGCATGAAACCGGTAATGGTCATGACGGCGGTGCCCCATACGACGGCCCAATATTCAAACTTCTCGCCGAAGTTGAATTTAGCCATGCGCGGGTGCTCGTCACTTAGGCCCAGGTTGTAGCGAACGAAATCGATCAGGTCCGTAAGGTCCTTCTTCTCGGGCACCATACGAATGCGTTCGCGCTTTACATAGAGGCGGTAGGCGGAGGTGAAGACGTGATAGACAGAGCCAACCACCAGGAAAAATGCGGCCCAGCGGTGAAGGATGCGCACAGTCTCGATGCCGCCCATGAGCTCGATCATGGTTCGGGCAATGGGCGACGTGAGCGAGAACATCTGCGGCAAGCCGGTGACGGCCAGAAGGGTGAAAGTCACCATGAGAATGAAATGCTCGATGCGCGCGCCGATGCGAAAGCGTGGATACTGCTTGGTTTCGTTGTTACCGTTGTTTTCGTTCGTCATATAGACCCGCTATCGTTTGCGTACGCGGCGATAAACGTCGGTGCCAACCAGGAAGAGCAGAAAGCCCACCGTACCAGGGATGATAATATTATAGAACATTTCGACAAGGAATACTGCCGGATGGTGCTCCAGCGAAGGACGGTAATGGCTGAGCCAGGTATCCGGGAAGTTCGTGGAGGCGTTAGGATGACATTGCTGGCATGTGTCCAGTATGTTTTGTTTTATGCCGGCGTGCGGGTCATCGGGCGAGCGAATATCGTGCACGCCGTGACAATCGTAACAGACGGCCTTGTTCGTTTCGGCATCGGGATCTTGAATATCGAAAAGGGTGACCGTGGTGCCGTGGAAATCGGCGACGTAGGTGTCAAAAACTTCGGTTGAAATGTCGTATTCGGCCATCAACTCTTCGTCGGCGTGGCAGCGTCCACAAAGCCGGGGAGAGCTGACGCGAAACGCGGCAAGGTTGGGATCGCGAATCTCGTGCACGCCGTGACAGTCCGTACAGATGGCAACGTCCGGATTGTCTTCTTCCAGTAATGCTTCGCCATGAACGCTGCGCGCGTACTCGTCGAAAATGGTGCTGTGGCACTGGCGACAGGTCTGCGAGATGCGGGAGCGAGGTTCGTCGGGCGGCGGTGTATAGTGAGCGCTATGGCAATCGCTGCAGACGGCGGCCTCTTCAATGCCGCGCTCGAGGGCAGCGGCGTGCACGCTATCGGCCGTCTCGTCGACTTTGGATTGGTGGCACTCGGCGCACGTTTCTTGTTTCTGCAGTGTGAAGTCGCGCAACGTCTCCGCCAGGACAGGATCGTGAGGATACACATACCCTTCATGGCAATCCGTGCAAGCCAGCATCTGCCATTCGTTGTCTTCGCCGTGCACGGAGTCGTGGAACCGCTCTTCGTCTACGGTAAGGAAAAGCTTCTCGCCACTTTCCAGCGTCATGGAGAAGTTGGGCAGGGAATGGCAGGAAAGACAGTAATCGTTGTCCGGGCTATCGACGAACAGGCCATTCTCGACGACGTGTTGCAGCCGCGAGGGTTCGGTGAAGTCGACGTCGCGATCGGTGTGGCAATCAGCGCAGACGGCGATCCCTTCTTCCTGTAAAAACTCATCTGCGGCGTGTACGTCGTGCGCGCCGTGGCAATCGGTGCAGACGACGGGGTCGGACGCCTCGCGGCCGGGATGGCTGGTAATGTGGGGATCCTGGTGGCAACGCTCGCATGTTTGGGAGCGGTCCAGCTCAAAGGCGCGTTGCGTTTCGACCTCGACGGGCGGATGTGGGAATTGATAGCGGGCGGGCGCGTGGCAGGAAGTGCAGTTCAGGTCCTCTCCATGCACTGACATATCTGCAACAGCCGGATCGACGGCAACGGAGAGCGGGTCATCTGCTGCAAATTCAATGACGGCGCTGCTGTCTTCGTGGCATTGGCGGCAAGCAGTATCATCGGCCGGCTGTGTGGTCTGCATCTGGGGAAGCGATTGCTCGGCGTCAAGTTCAGGCGCGGCGACGGGCGCCTGTGCTTCGCTGCCCAGGGCCGGCGCGGCGGCAGGCCACATCAGATAAGCTGAGAGGCCAAAGATCGTCAGCAAGGCAAGGGCGACCAGGCTCTTGCGCATGAAGCGGACAAATAGAGACATCACGGTGTTGGCGTCGGTTCAGCGCCGGCTTCCTCGTCAGAATCCGGCTCCGGCGTTAACTGTGATTCCTGCGGCGGTGTATGGTAATCGATCGCGGACTGCAAAAGCTCTTCGTCGGTCTTGGGTAGGCCTAATCCATCCGGATTATGACAGTTGCGGCAGGCAAAGTCGAGGGTGATTTGTGGCCAGGCAACGCGCTCTCCTTCTTCCGTCTCCGTAAACTGCGACACCTGGAAGGGATCGATGGCCATGACGTGAGAGCGCATGTCGCCGTGGAACGACTCGGGATCGCCGACGGCGTTGCGCACGAGGCGTGGCATGTGACAATCGATGCACTGGATGTCGATCATCTCGTGGACGACGTTGTCCTGGTAGCGGGCGACGTTGAAATGGCAGGTTTCACAATCGGCTTTGACCGTTTCTTCTCCTTGCTCACGCAGTTGCACGACGCCGCTGTGAGGATCGTGGCAATCGACACAGTCGAGGACGATGTGCTTGCTTTCAAACAAGTCGGGATACTGATCGTGATGCGAGATGAAAGCGCCCTCGACGTCGATTTCGTCAACGGGGGTGATGGCGTGGCATTGGACACAGGCGGCGCGGTCGGTGCGCACCTTCATTTCGAAGGAGCGTGGCGCGTTGGCATGAGCGCTGCCCGGGCCATGGCAAGCCTCGCACTGCACGCCGTCAAAGGCCCAGGTCCCGACGAGGCCGGGCCGATCTTCCTGGTTGCCGCGCGAACTATAGCCGGTCGTATGGCACTCGCCGCAATCGTAGGGCAGGTTCTCTTCGCCGGCATGGAAAGAGACCCACTCATCGCCCATGAACAGCTCGGGGTTCTCCAGGTTATATTGTGTCGTGGCATTCTCGTCTTCGCCGGTGATAATGTAGCCTTCTTGATCGACGAAGCGGGCCTTCCAATTGTAGCCGCCAATGACGTAGGTGACGTCTTCCCACTCATAGCCGGGCGGAGGCCCGGGAAGCTCGGAGAAGGGGTAGTCAGGAGGCTGGGCCTCGCTCACCTCGTTCAGCATCCAGGGATGTCCGCTGAGGCGGAACTGCTCGTAGATGGGCTCGTGGCACTGCGCGCAGGCTTCGCTGCCGATGAATTGCGGTGGCTCAAAGCTGGCTCCAGGTTCACCTGGCGCTCCCGGAGGTCCCGGTTCCCCGGTGGCACCGGGCGGGCCGGGAACACCCTGAGGGCCTTGTGGTCCTGCGGGTCCTTCGAGCGGTTCCTGGCCGCAGGCAGCCAAGAAAAGGGCCACTACTAGCAGAATGAGGGCAAACGATCGCCGCATGGCAGCATTTCCTCCTGATTTCGGCCGGGCATGCAAGGCAAGAGCGCTGAAAGGACACTGATAATTCACACGAGCCGGACCGGTTGCCTGCTAATGGTACTAAAAATCATTGCTCTCACCAAGTCTAATATGCGTATTTTTACCCGGACGTTCTGGCAAAACCGGTTAACATGCTGGCTACGTATGCTGGAAACACCCACAGTTTACGATGACTTATCCTATTACAACTAGGGGCATGGCACACGTGTGAGACATGACATTTGTCACTATTATGGTTTTGTGGCGACGCTTGTTGCCAGGAGCTGCACCCTCATTGCTACGCTACTATGCTTGTGCTAGAATTCGCAATTGATGAAAGTAATGTGGTGGCAGGAGGAAAAAGCTTGAAAAGCTTTGAGACAATCAGGACTTGGCTGATCGTGGTGGGCCTGCTGTTATTTAGCGGGTTGGCGTCGCTGGCATGGGTGACGCTGAGCGGGCAAGAAACCGGCCTTGAGGCGCCGAGCCTGGGCTTAGATCTGGCCATTGATGTCGGCGAACCGGTGACGATTCAGCTCGACCAGTATTTGCTGGGTGAGGTCCTTGTCGACGCGCCGCTAATTAGCCAGCTGCAGGGTGTGCAAGTACCGTCTCTGCTGTTAGCGGCGATTCTGACGGCGATCACCGTCGGCGGCCTGGTGGCAATTGGCCTGCCACTGGCATTGATTTACGTGCGCCTGGAGAGACAGACAGAAGAGGTCAAAGAGGACCCAGAGTTCCAGGAGCGGCAGGCAGCGCTAGAAAAGCAGGAAACGGAGCGGTTGCGAGCCTTGAACGAGGAAAAACCGCCAACGCCTATGCCTAGCCACGAAATGCCCCGTTGGGCGGTTGCCAGCACGGCGCTAGTCATCCTTTTCTTCGTGATCATGATCAGTTTTACCCTGGGCGACACATTCTATGCCGGCGATAGTGTACAGCTGGGCAGGAACTTCTTTGTCGATCCGGGTATCGTTATCTCCTTAGTGTTGGGGCTGATCACGCTGATTGGCCTGGCAGGTACGCTGGGCCGCCGCTCAACCGAGGGGGAGCAGGTTGAGGACGAAGACCGAGAGGGCATTCCCTGGGGAGTCATTTGGGTTGCATTGACAGGGTTTATCTTTCTGGGCGTCGGCATTGGGATTATGCTGGCTATCCGCGGCGCCGGAGGATAGGCTCATTGCAAAGGCCGGTAATTGATGGACGCGCTGGAGCTTCAGGATCAGCTGGATGAAGTGCGCGTGCGCTTGCTGGAGGCGCTGGCAGGGCTTCCTGACGAGGCGCTGACGGAACCGGACGCCATCGGCGACTGGTCGGTGGCCGATGTGCTGGCACATTTCGTGAATTGGGAGGCGGAGCTGGTGACCGGGTTGAATCGTATCGACCAGGGTCGCAAACCGGGGCGCCTGCTGGAAGCGCTGCAGGACCGGGAAGCATTTAGCGCCTCGCGCTATGAGGATTCGAAGGGGCGGGACCTGGATCGCATCTTTGACGACCTGCAGGGAGTACGGGTCCAGCTAGAAGATTGGCTGCAAGAGTTTAGCGAGAAAGATCTGGAAGAGCCGGGACGCATTCCCGGGGCAGAGAAGAAGCCCTTGTGGAAGCTCATTGCAGAGGTCAGTTTCGAGCATGAGGCAGGCCATCTGGCGGAGCTAGAAGCGTATGCCGATAGGTGGAAGGCGGAGGCAGAAAACAGGATAAGGACAGATGACATTGAGGTGAGCCACAATGGTAATGGTAACTGAAGTAGCATCCTTGGAGAAGGCTTATGAGGCGGCGCACGAGGGCGCCCTGGTCGTCGACCGTAGCACGCTGGGCATGCTGAAGTTCACGGGCGAAACGCGACTGGACCTGATACAGCGCATGTCCACGGCCGATGTGGAAGGCCTTGGCAGCGGCGAAGGCGCGGCAACGATTTTGACGACCGATATCGGGCGCATGGTGGACCGGCTGCTGCTTTATGCGAGCAGCGACACCGTCTACGCGCTGACCGGTGATAACAATGCGGACAACGTGGCGCGTTATCTGATGCGCTTTGTTTTTTTTCAGGACGATTTTCACATCGAGGATTTGAGCGACCAGACGGCCATCCTTGGTGTCTACGGAGCAGAGGCTGAAGCGCGGTTAAAGGACCTGTTTGGCGATGAGGCAGCGCTTGAGCTGCATCATTGGCGCCAGCTGGCGCTGGACGAAACGACCGTCTACATACACCGCACCGATGCAGTCGCCGGAGACGGCTACTTTGTGATGTGTGACACAGAAGATAAGGAGGCCGTATGGGCCCGGCTGCTGGATGCAGGCGTGACTCCGGATATTGACGAGGCGTTTGAATATCTACGCAT
>CAYSMQ010000135.1:0-11331 GCA_964432035.1 uncultured Ardenticatenaceae bacterium | reverse complement strand
ATCGAGACCAGCCGCGGACACGATCCCAATCAGGTGCTCGAGGGCCTGTTGCAGTATTCACAGCTACGCGAGACCTTTGGCGCACAAATACTGGCCCTCGTACCCACTGATGACGGCATGCGCCCGCAGTATCTTCCCCTGCGCGACGCGCTGGACCACTTCATCGACCATCGCCTGGTGGTTATCGAGCGGCGCAGCCGCTATGAGCGCGAAAAGCTGCGCAAGCGTCTGCACATCGTGGAGGGCCTGCTCATCGCCCTGGATGCCATCGACGAGGTCATCGCCGTCATCAAAAAATCACAAACCAGGGCCTCGGCGCGCAACAACCTTCAGCGCCAGTTCAAGCTCAGCGAAGAGCAGTCGGCAGCCATCGTCGCCATGCCCCTGGGTAACTTAGCCAGCCTGGAGGTCAAGCGACTGCGCGACGAGGCGCGCGACCTCAATAAGCAAATTAAGGCGCTCACGAAGCTAATCCGCAGTGAAGAAGCGCGCCTGAAAGTGATGGTCTCCGAAACCAACGATATCAAAGAACGTTTTGCCAGCCCGCGCCGCACCCTTATCCTGGACGAAGAAGAGCACGCGGGCACGACGGTAACCTCGGCCGACCTTACCGAACCACAGATCGTTAGCCTCTATCCCGACCAGGCCGAGCGCCGCGATAGCCCCGGCTACGCCGATCGCGCCATGTTAGGGCTCACCAGCCGCCGCGCGTCTGTGCCCATCGGGCGCTGGTACGCCGAACCGCAGCAGCGCGTGCTCATGGTCTCTACTGACGGCGACGGCTGGCACGCGCCCGTCATTCAGGTCGACGATCACGCCTTGCAGGGCAAGACCCTTGCCGGCGGTGGCGTCATTGGCGAAGAGGCCAAGCACGTGGTCATCGTCACCCGCCAGGGCAAGGTCAAGCGGCTCAAGACAGAGGACCTGCCCACATCTATGGCCATCTGGGCGCGCGTCATCGGCCTGCGTAAGGGTGACAGCGTGCTGGGCGTGGGCCTGGACGGCGGCGACCATTACGAGGTCATGATCTTCACACGTAAAGGGCAGGCCATCCGCTTCAAGACCGGCGACGTGAACCCGCAACAGTCGCCTTCGGCGCAGGGCGTCGCCGCCATTAAGATCGGCAAGGGCGATGAATTAATCGCCGCCTACGTTTTCGATCCCCAATTGGCGGGACACGTGGTCATTGCCAGCGAAAAAGGCTGGATCAAGCGCGTGCCCATCGGCGAGTGGCCCGTGCAGGGTCGCGCCGGCAAAGGCGTGCAGTCGCTGGCCACGACGGCTACGACAGGAGACGTCGCCGCCGCCACGGTCACGCGTAGCGACGACAATTACGTCGACTTCGCCACCGCCGACGGCTATCGTCTCCGCTTCCGCTATGAGATTCTGCCCGAGGAAAACCGGCGTAACCGCGGCGTGCTGATACCGGAGCTCCTAAAGAAAGAGGATCGTAAAGACAAGACGACCATGAAAGACGTGGGCCAACTCGACCGCGCCGTGGCTCTTTCTACGACGTATAATTATCGCGCTTAAGCCTTATCCGCACCTGACACATGACACTTGATCGGTGACGCTTAGCATCTATCGGCGATGAGGCTCGCCAAAACCGTCTTTACTGAGACTGATGGCCTCTACTCCCTTGTGCACAACTCAGGTGCACACCGTGTAGGAGTAGAGGCCTTTTCTATATCCAGGACAGCAGAAGGAGTAGCCATTTTGACCCGTTTTCTCTTTGTTGCCCTCGGCGCGGCGCTGGGCGCCAACGCCCGCTACATCATCGGCCTGTGGGCAGCCGGTCGCTTCGGCGCGCATTTTCCGTATGGCACCCTGATTGTGAACGTGCTTGGTAGTCTGTTCCTCGGATTTGTCGTCGTGTTGACCACCGAGCGACTGACACTCTCACCAGAAACACGGCTGCTGTTAGCCGTCGGTTTCCTGGGCTCATTTACCACATTTTCGTCCTTTGCCGTAGAGAGCGTTACGTTGTCACGGGATAGCGGTCTTTGGACTGCTCTGATAAACATTTTTAGCAATAATTTGCTGGCGCTTGCAGCCGCGCTAATAGGCGCTTATTTCGCGCGCGTAATCAGCTAGAGGAGAGGGAGATGCAACTGCAAGGGAAGGCGTTACGGGTGATCGTTTATATTGGAGAGAGCGACCGTTACCGGGGCAAAGCCTTGCACATGGCCTTGCTGGAAATGCTGAGAACTGAAGGCGCTGCTGGCGCTACTGTGGTCCGTGGCCTTGCCGGCTTTGGTCCCCACAGCCGCATTCACACGGCGACCATTCTAACGCTGTCCGAGGATCTGCCCCTTCGCCTGGAGTGGGTGGACGAACCCGAAGTCGTCGAACGCCTGCTGCCTCGAGTGCGTAACATGGTTGACGATGGCCTCATCACGGTTGAAGAAGTACAGGTCGTGCAGTACGCGCCCGGCCGGCAAGCCGATCCCCTGGCGCAGCCCGTGGCCAACGTCATGCGCACCGAAGTCACGACCGTCTCGCCGCAGATCAGTGTGGCCGACGTTGTGACCCTATTGTTGCACCGCGGGCGCCGCAGCGTGCCTGTCGTCGACGATCAAGAACGCGTCCTTGGCATTATCACCGATGGCGATCTCTTGCGCCGCGCGGGCTTGAAGGCGCGGCTCGATTTACAGGAGGAGCTGTCCGAGTCACAATTGCAGAAACAGCTCGCTGCCCTAAAGGATACAGGCAAAACGGCCGCCGCTATTATGACGCATCCTGTGGTCACGGTGCAGAGCAGCGATACGGTGCGGCAGGCCATGGATATCATGGTCCGGCGCCGCCTGAAACGACTACCCGTTGTCGACGAACAAGGGCATCTGTCCGGCTGGATCAGCCGCGTCGACGTTATGCGCACGCTAGATTATCATCACCTTCCGGAAGCGCCATCGCCGCGACGGGGGGAAGGGCGCACGGTAACTGACCTCATGTACCGCGAGGTGCCGACCATCATGCCGCGTGCCAGTCTGGAAGAGATTATCCAGGTGCTGGAGCGCGGACGCTATCGCAGGGCAGTAGTGGTGGACGAGACAGATCACGTGATAGGCATCATTACCGACGGCGACCTGTTGCGTCGCAGTCGTTGGGGCCGCCACCCTGGCGTCCTCGCCCGCCTGCGCAGCCTCATCACCGGTCAACCGGCAGCGGCGCCTATGCCGGAGACCGAAGAAACCGCCGCCGACCTTATGTCGTCGCCTGTGGTGACCATTACCGAGCAAACGACACCGGCCGAGGCGCTGAGACTGATGATGGCGCACCAATGTAAGCGCCTGCCCGTTGTCGACGACAAGGGGCATCTCGTCGGTCTGCTTGGCCGTGGCAGCCTGCTGCAGGGACTGTTAACGGAAGATGGGGCCGCAGATGGTGATTCCGCTGAGTCTGCGCAGCGGTAATAAGCCGGCAGACAAGCAACGCCACGGCGTTGCGCGGCGTTGCAATAAAGCTGCTGTTCAGATAACCTCGCCACTGCTTTTAACACCGAGATCGGAGACTGGAGATTGGAGATTAGAGATCGGCGCTGGCGGAGCCTTTGGCGCGAGCATGGCATTCCATTGCTCCTTTACGCCCTCCTAACGCTCGCCATCACCTGGCCCGCCGCCCGCGACTTTTTCAGCCGCCTGGTCAGCAACGGCGGCGACGCGCGCAACAACCTGTGGATGTTGTGGCACGTGAAAGAGGTCGTGCAAGGTAACCACCACCTCTTTGATATGCCCCTGCTCTACTATCCGGCAGGCGTCAATCTCCTGTCGCGTGGTCTGGGTCCCGTCGTCGGCATTCTGGCCCTCCCCTTCTGGCCCCTGGGCCCCGAAGCCGCCTATAACGGATCCCTGCTCGTCGGATTCTGGCTGACCGGCTATTTCATGTATCTGTTGGGCCGCGGGCTCGGTTTTGAACGTCGCGTGGCCTTTTTCGGCGGCTTGGCCCTGCTGGTAGCGCCCATTCATTTGGCAGGCATTGCCGGGCATATGACCAAGACGTTCCTGGGCCTCATACCCCTGGCCATGCTTACATTGCACCACGCCCTCAATCCCCGCCGCAGCCCCTGGTGGGCCCTTGCCGTCGCCGCCGTCGTCTTCTTGCTCCTCTTCCATAATCTCTACCAGCTCATTTTTACCGGACTGGCCTTTGTCTTTATGGCAGTTGTGCGCCTGTTCGTCGACGGCAGACCGCAGACCGCAGACGGCGGAGCCGCCACTGAACCGGAAACCTCACCTGTTCACCCATTCACCCGTTCACCCCTGCAAAGATTAGTGACTGGTCCGCTCGAGTCCGCCGTCCGCCGTCTGCCGTCCGCGGTCCTCAAGCGCGGCCTCCTCACCATCGCCGCCATCCTCATCCTCGTCGGCCCCTTCACCCTCATGTTCTTCGAAGTCGCGCAAGATCCGAACATCAGCGTCGATGCCAACCTGCAGTCCGTCGCTTTCCAGCCCGATGTTACGGAACTGTTCATGCCGCCGCGCTTCAGTCTCCTCTGGGGCCGGCTCACGGCCGAGTTTCAGGAACAGAATGATATCGAGCCCAGCATTGAAACCAACGTCTACCTCTCCTGGACCGTCCTGGTCCTCTGCGTCCTCGCCTGGCGCAAGGGCTCGCGTTGCGCGCGTGCCTGGTTGCTCTTCGCCGCTCTCATCGCTCTGTTGGCGCTGGGCCCATCGCTGAAGTGGATGGGCGAGCGTGCCTTCACCGAATACGAGCTGCCCATTCTGCTGCCCTACGCGCTTCTCACAGGGTTGCCCGGCTTCGACTTCATGCGCGCCCCAGGCCGCTTCATGATGCTTGGTTCAGTTATCTTCGCCGTCAGCGCCGCCTTCGGCCTGGCCTGGCTGTTACGCCGCTACCCCGCGCGCGCCTGGCTCATCACCCTGGCGGTGGTCGTTCTGCTTCTGATTGAACTGTGGCCCCGGCCCTGGCTCCAGGAGACGCTGCACCCCGTTCCCCAGTTCTATCTGCAGATCGCTCAAGACGACGACCTGTACGGCGTCTTCGACCTGCCCGTTAAACCCGACGAAGACACCTGGTTCGCCGGCTACGCTTCTTACTTCCAACGCTATCAGATGGAACACCACAAGGGAATCGCCTCCGGCTACCTGGCCCGCACCTACACCGTTCACCCCTTGTTCCCTTGCGTTATTCCCGAGTTCCGGGAACCACTGCCCGACATACTGCTAAACGGCGAGCCGGCCGATTGCGCCGCCAACGTGCTGCACGACCTGGCCTACTTTAATTACCGTTACGTCGTGTACCACAAACCGGTGCTCAAGGAGACGGATGAGGGCGATGCCTGGGGTCGCGAGCAGGCCCGGCAATTTCTATCCAGATATTTCGACGGAGCGACCCCGCTCGTGGATGATGACTTAACGACTGTCTACGCCGTGCCTCCGTTGACCGAAGCCGCCCGCGGCCTTCAGCCCACCATCGGCTTGCTCGAAAACTGGTACCGTCTGGAAAACGACGACGATGACTCCTGGCGCTGGGCGCAATCGCCCGCCACCCTCTTCCTTTCTGTGCCCCAGGCCCAGACGGTCACGCTGGCGCTGACCCCCGGACCCATGTTCGACCCCGACCCCCGGCAGGACCAGGTCGTTGGCCTCCATGGCCAACTAGGCGTGGCATTGAACGGCGAACCTGTGGACACGCTTCAAGTTGCCGCCGACGAAACTGCAACCGTCACCCTGGATCTACCTGCCGGCATCCACACCGTTTCCCTCTCTTTACAGGCCGGAAACTTCAGCCCCGCCGACTACGAAGACATGGGCGATGACCGCCGCCAGATAAGCTTCACCCTGCGCGAGATCGAACTCATTACCGACAACTAATGGTGCTCTGAACGGGTGAACAGGTGAAGGGGTGAAATCACCCGCTCACCCCTTCACCCCGGCATAGACAGGCCGTCCACCGTCCCCCTAAAACCGCCGCGACCACTCCTGCGGCCAACGCTCCACGACCACTTTCGTCTGCGTGAAGAACTCCACCGCATGATTACTCTGCCCGTGCAGCGTGCCAAAGAAGCTATCCTTCCAGCCGCTGAAAGGGAAGAATGCCATAGGTGCGGCGACGCCGATGTTCACGCCGATGTTGCCCGCCTCCACCTCATAGCGAAACTTGCGCGCTGTGGCGCCGCTGCTCGTGAATAAACAGGCCATATTGCCATACGCGCCGCTATTCACCAGCTGCACCGCTTCGTCGATGGTTTGCACATGCATCACGCTCAGCACCGGCCCGAAAATCTCCGTCTTGGCCACCTCGCTGCCTGGATCCACGTTGCGCAAAACAGTAGGCCGCACAAAATTGCCCTGCTCATATCCGGGGATGCTGGGATCACGCCCGTCAACCACCACCTCCGCGCCCTCGTCGGCCCCTTTCTGGATCATGCTTTGCACGAACTCGCGGCTCTGCGGCGAGATGACCGGCCCCATCTGCACGTCTTCGTCCAGACCAAACCCCACGACCCGCGCTGCCGCCGCGTCGGCGATTGACTCTGTGAACCTGTCACGCGCCTCACCCACGGTAATCGCCAGCGATGCCGCCAGGCAGCGCTGTCCCGCGCAGCCAAAAGCTGAATCGGCCGAAATTCGCGCCGTCATCTCCATGTCTGCGTCCGGCAATACAATGATGGGGTTCTTGGCGCCGCCCTGCGCCTGCACGCGCTTGCCGTTCTGCGCCGCTCGCGCGTATACGTGGCGCGCCACCTTTGTCGAGCCCACGAAGCTGATGGCCTTCACCTGCGGGTGGTCCAACAGCGCGTTTGCCGCCTCGCGCGCGCCGTTGACCAGATTCACCACGCCCGGCGGCAGATCTATCTGCTCCAAGAGCCGGAAGACCTTCTGCATGGTTAGCGGCACCCGTTCGGAGGGCTTGACGACCACCGTGTTGCCACAGGCCAGCGCGTAGGGCATGAACCAGAAAGGGATCATACCCGGAAAGTTAAAAGGCGAAATGATGGCGCAAACGCCGACCGGCTGGCGGATCATGAACTCGTCAATGCCATGGGCAATATCCTCCGAAAAATCCCCCTGCATCATCGTCGGCGCGCCACACGCGACTTCCACGTTCTCGATAGCGCGGCGCATTTCGCCCACCGATTCCGCATACGTCTTGCCGCACTCCAGCGTGATCGTGCGCGAGATATCCTCCAGGTTCTCTTCCAGCAGCGCCTTCAGCGCAAACAGCGGCTGAATGCGATCCGTCACCGGCGTGCGCCGCCAGCCGTCCAACGCCGCCGCCGCAGCCTGCACCGCCTCGTCCACCTCATCTGCTGCAGAAAGCGGCACCTGCGCCATCACCTCCCCCGTCGCCGGGTTGGCAACCGGCAACTGCTCCCCCGCCCCCGACCGTTGCCAGCGGTTGTTCACATAATTAAGCAACACACCGTCCTCAGTCATGGCGTCCTCCTGTTCGCACTTCTTTTGCCACTAATTTCACGAATTTCACTAATAATAAATAAAAATTCGTACCATTCGTCAAGCTAACTCCGTTAGCCTTCGTGGCAACTACTCCTTCATTCCGATTTCAATGTCAGCCAGATTCTCCAACGCCTTCACCAGCGCATGATTCCCTTCTGAACCAAGCCCCTGCGCCTGCAGCGTGCGATACAGATTGAACACAGTGGCTGTGCCCAGTGCCGGCACGCCCATTTGGTCCGCCGCTTCCAACACCAGGCGCAGATCCTTCTGCTGCAAATCGATGGTGAAACCCGGGCGCCAATCTCGCTCCGCCACTTGCGGCCCGCGGTTGCTCAGCATCCAGCTTCCCGCTGCGCCCTGCGTCACCGCGTCCAACGTTTTCTGCAGATCGAGCCCGCCCGCTTGCGCAAAAAGCATCGCTTCGCCCACGGCCCACATATTGATGACCACCAGGATCTGGTTCACTAGCTTCACCGTCTGGCCCGCGCCGCCGTCGCCCACGTGCGTAATCGCCTTGCCCATGGCCTCAAACGCCGGCATCGCTCGCTCCACCTGCTCCGCGTCGCCGCCTACCATGATGCTCAGCGTGCCCTTCTCCGCTCCCTCGCTGCCGCCGCTAATCGGCGCGTCCAACATGTGAACGCCCTTTTCAGACAGTTTCGCCGCGATATCCCGCGTCGCCTGCGGACTGATCGTGCTCATGTCTACCACGAGCGCGCCTTCCTGCACGCCCTCGATAACCCCATTCTGGCCCAGAATCACTTCCTCCACGTCCGGCGTGTCGCTGACGCAGGTAATGACAATATCGCTGCGCGCCGCAACATCCGCCGGGCTCTCCGCTTCCTGCGCGCCCGCGTCCACTAGCGGCGCCATCTTCGACGCCGTCCGATTCCAAACCGTCACATCAAAACCGGCCTCCAGCAGATTACGCGCCATCCCCTGCCCCATAATACCCAGGCCAATAAATCCTATTCGTTCTGTCATGCAAACTCCTTTTGGTCTCAAACAAATCCTATTCCAGGCGCCAGCCTGCGTCAATAGCGCCCCTTCTCCACTTCAGCAATAGGTGGTAGTGTAAGGGTTTGCAGTGGCGACTTCAAACGCCCGGCGGCGGAAACCGCCACTGCAGACGGATATTCGTGAGGGGTGTTCCCTTGCTATGTGGCAGCCAGCCGCTTTGTAACCTATGGCGCCAGCTGTGCCTCGGGTCCGAATTGCTGTTCTGGCTCCCTGGGCGTCAGCGTCTCTGCTATCGCTTCGGTAAATGCAGCCGCGCCGCTGGCATCGGTCACGACGTCCCCCTTAATTACGGTCCACCAAGTGTTGCCGACCAGTGCTCCTCCTGACCAGACACCGCCACCAGAATCCCCTTTGACGATTGGAGTGCCGTCTAGACTGAGAAGGGCGTAGGTAACCGGGCCTGATTCTGTCATGACGTCGGTTACCTGGGCGGCTACAACCTCCACCAGTGAATTCCCCACCTCGTGGCGGGTCATGAATACCGTGCTGCCGTTGACGACCTGCCTGCTATCGCCTCGCACAACCGCCTGCCCAAAAAGGGGCGCCAGTTCTTTGGGCGCTGCCATGAGCAAGGTGCCCTGATCGGTGTAGAGGAGAAGATCGCGGAAGGCCGCGCCGGTGATTTCAGCCAACATGCCGCCCTTCGCGTTTCTGAATTGAACTGTTTCAGTTCTCTTCAACATTTCACCCCAATGGTCGTGAGTGATGATGATTACCTCATTCCCAGCGTTAACTAAAGTGCCGATGCCGTGTGTGGCCTGATTCTGGACGTGCCAGTTTCCATTGCTTTCGGCGACAACCGGGTCTCCCGCTTCATCGGTCAGCGGTGCAATGAGCTTGATCTGAACCGTGGCGTTCAGAATTCGTTGACGTATCCCATCGTCGACAACTACTTGCGGCTGAGCGAAAACGTTGTGTCTGAAGAAGTAGAATCCTGCCACTGAACTTATCAGAATAACGAACAAGAAAATGCGTTTCATGCCTGCTGCCCTCGCTTTGCAAAATTTCTTGTTCGCAGTCTCGCATCGGGCCATCAATAGGCCGTCGGGCAGGCGTCAACAAACGCATTAGTTCCGTCACTAATTCGTCACAACTAGCAAATGAGGGTTGATGGGGGGGCATGATCGGATGCAGCGAAGACTTTGTTGACGGTTTCCAACGCGAAGCCGTCAACAAACCAGCCAAAACCGTCAACAAACTTCCGTCCACTCCTGAAATGTGCTAGGATGGGAGCTGTATCCGATCCCCGTAAACTGCAAACCTTAGCAATGCGGCGGGAGAAAACAGCTCATTTGGCGGAGCGGTAGATTTTCGCCTTGTAATGGGAGGAAAGATGGATTCCCTTTCCCTGACCCTGTTTGGGCAGTTCCACGCCACAATTAACGAACAACCCGTACCCGGATTCCGCACGCGCAAAGTAGAGGCGCTGCTTATTTATCTGGCGGTGGAGCCAGAACCCCATCGCCGTGAAAGCCTCATGGAACTGCTGTGGCCCGGCATGCCCGATCGGTCCGCCCGGCACAATCTGCGCCAGATCCTCTACAACTTGCGGCAGGCACTCCCCGAGGTTGTGGCCAAAACGGTAACTGGCGAAGGGGACAATCCAAATAAGGAAGACACAGCCGGTGCGGGCAGCGCCACTGCGGTGCCTCTGCTCCTGGCCAACCGCCAGACCATCCGGCTCAATCCTATTGCCGACGTCGAGGTTGACGTCACCAACTTTGCGGATCTCCTCCGGCAGGTGCAGGTCCACGGACGCGAACACGTGGACCTGCTTACCTGTCATCGCTGTCGCCAGAATTTAGAGCAGGCAGTGGCGCTCTACACCGATGACTTCCTATCAGACTTTTACCTGGATGATAGCAACCCCTTTGAAGATTGGGCGGCGTCACGAAGGCAAGCCCTCCGCCGCCAGATGCTGGATGCGCTGGAGACACTGACTACAATTTACGCGCGGCAAAATGCTTATCCGCAAGCGCGAACCTACGCCGAGCGCCAATTGGAAATCGACCAGTTGCGGGAAAGTGGCTACCGGCAGTTGATGGAGATCCTGGCGTTAAGCGGGCAGCGTGAAGAGGCTTTGGCCTACTACGAGCGCTGCCGCCAATTACTTACCGAAGAGCTGGGGATGGCGCCCACCAGCCGTACGACGGAAATCTACGACAAAATCGTCGCCGGTGACCTGCGTTTTGACGCGCCACAAGAACAAGGGGTGCGGGGCTATGAATTGAAAGAAGAAATAGGGGAAGGGGCTTATGGCACCATCTACCGGGCAATTCAGCCCACGATTAGCCGCGATGTGGCGGTAAAAGTCATCCGGCGCAAATATGCCAACGATCCGGAATTCATCCGCCGCTTCGAGGCCGAAGCACAGACTGTCGCCCGCCTCGAGCACCCTTACATCGTCCCCTTGTACGACTACTGGCGCGACCCGCAGGGAGCTTATCTGGTGATGCGTCTCTTTCGCGGTGGGAATCTGCTGGCTTCGTTGGAGCACGGCCCCTGGGAGCCCGAGGCGACGGTCAAGATGGTTGACCAAATCGCTTCCGCGTTGGCAGCAGCTCACCGCCACGGCATCGTTCACCGCGACATCAAACCGGCCAACATCCTCTTTGATCAATCCGGCAACGCCTACCTCTCCGATTTTGGCTTCGCCAAGGATTTGAGACATGATTTACAGCTAACCGGAGACGCCGCCATGGTCGGCACCCCTGACTACGCCTCCCCGGAGCAGTTGCGCAACGAACCGGTGACGCCCCAATCCGATCTATATAACCTGGGCGCCGTCCTGTACGAGACGTTGACCGGAGAGCGACCCTTCTCCGGCGCCCCATTGGCCTTGCGCATCCAAACGCATCTCCAGGAACCGTTGCCTTTGCTGCGCGAT
>CAYSMQ010000134.1:0-11358 GCA_964432035.1 uncultured Ardenticatenaceae bacterium | reverse complement strand
CGACGAGGCGCGACCGTCGGCGATACGATCGCGTGTCTGCCCGGCAATGTCACGAATACGCTTGGCAACTGTTCGTCCCGCATTTCGCAACCAGATCGGCAGAGCGGGCTTGCGCGTCGCCAGTACCAGCCCAAGGAGGCGCACACCAATAGCGTTCAGGTGCGAAGTCGCATCTTCCACGCTGCCGAAAGTGGACTTGCCTCGCTCTGCAACGAGAACGACGCCATCTGCGTGGGACGTCAGGAACAAGCTGGCAGCGACGGATAAGGGCGGCGCGGCGATGACAACGATGTCTACGCGCTCTCGCAAATCGGTCAGCAGCTCGCGTATCAGGGGCGACGACAGCTCTGAAAAGGCATCGGAAGACACCTGGCCACTGGTAAGCACATTAAGCCCGGGCACCTCGGCCACGGTGTTTAGTGGTGGGTTGCTGGTTCTACTATGCAACAAGTCGGTTAGACCGCCGCGGCTGGCAGGGAGATTAAACTGCGTATGAGCCGTGGAACGCTTCAAATTGGCGTCGACCAGAAGAACCTGTATGCCGGTCTGTGCCAGAACAATAGCCAGATTCGCGGCAATTTCATTGGTACCGATCTTGCCAATCCTATCGTCCAGGCCAGATATAACGATAGCACGAATCTGCTCGGTCTGGCCGAGAAGCGGCAATTTGGTCGCCAGGCGGCGGTATTCTTCGGCGCTATTAGAGTCTGGACTTGCGAGAACCGTTAAAGACTCTGGTGTTCCGTAAAGTTCCAGGTCTTCCAGGGCAACCGTGCCCATCACACCAACGCCGGTCTCTTCCTCCAGGTCATCAACGTACTTTATCGATTTATCGAGATATTCATAGGCAAGAACAGCGACCGCGGACAGCAAAAGACCCGCCGCGCTGCCGATCAGCACGAGAAGCGGGATTGGCTGTGACAGGGCAATGCCAACAATAGCCGGTTCAACGATCTTGACCTGGTTGGTCGGCGTATCGAGCATGGAATTGAGCAACGTCGCCATCGTAGCGCGCGATTCTGCCAGGCGGGTGCGCTCCTGCGCCAACTGATCGATGTATAACTGTTGCTCCTGAGCCGTAGTGGCAGACTGTAGATCCGCCTCTAGTTGACCGATCCGCTCTTCGATGGTAGCGATATTTTCTTCTAGCTCGGCAGCCTGACTGCGGATTTGTCCCATGACAATGGCTGCAGGACTCTCTCCACCTGAGGGGCTGAGTCGCAAGAGAACGTTGGCAATAGAATTGGCAATGGCGGCCGAACGAACGGGATCTTCATCCCGCACAAAGATACTTAGAATCTGTGCTTCGGCGTTGTCGCGCACCGCGATACGGCGCGCAAGCACATCGGGGCCTTCCTCTAGACCCACATCTTCGATGACCGCCTGCAGGATTGGTCTCGTGGTCGCTAATTCCGAGTAGGTACTCATAAGTTGCGCACCGGCGCGCAGATCGTTGAGATCTGGGCTGAGACCGTCGACGCCTGGACCAACAATGAGCCTGACTGAAGCCTCATAATCGGTCGGCTGTTGAATCCCATACCAGTAGGCAGCGACGCCGCCGCCGATGCTCATCAAGACAAATAACCACATCCAACGCAGAATTACGTTTACTATTCGTTGTTCCACTGTTCCATCCTCTTTAACTTACGACCTTACCTCATCGTCGGCGGTCACTCTGGGGCCATTCTTAGATGGCGTCGAATTCTCTGCAGAACCTTCTACAGAGATCATGGGGGCGTCTTGTCTGTCGGTTCCTAACGGCGCCTCAGCCATCACTTTTTCTGCCTGCACCAGTAAAGATTCAAAGGTAACCGCCTCGTCAGGAAAGGTGGAAAGACCAATCCGACAAGAGAGGCCAAGACTTTTCTCAATACCAACCGCCAGCCGCTCGATCGTTTCTTTGGCGATCTCCCGATCACTCTCCGGCAATAGTACAATGAAGTGATCGTTGCGTTTAGTGACGACATCAGAGTCTTTTAGTTCCTTCACTAGTAGATTGGCCGTTCGCGCCGCAATGTAGCGACGTATAATCTCGTCTTGTGCTTCCTTTACAAAACGATTGATCTCAACATCGGCATTGCCAGCGTCAACCGAAATTGCCAACAGGGCTGCAGGACGCTTATAGAGCCGGGCTCGCCGTACTTCACGGTATATGTGTCCCTGTCCTTCTTCAAACGTATGGGTTCCTTCCTCAAGCCGGCCAATGGTCAGACGCTGAATAACTCCTCTAAACTCTTCCAGATAGGATGTCACTCTCTGAGTGAGAAAAATCGTGATGCCGATGGCGCAAATCTCGGTAACGGTGATAGGAAGGTTGGTGCCCGCAATTTCATAGTCGAGATATATCTTGAGTAAAAAGAATGGCGGTAAGGTAAGGAAGAATAGTTTATAGGCCGCCATGCGACGGAGGACCGGGATGAGGATAACAAAGTTGGCACAAACGATAACATAGACGTAGACAAAGGATGCCAAATTAATAGGCTCACTTAATCTTTCTATATTGTAAAGAAGGAAAAGCCAGGAGGTTAAGGAAAGAAGCCAAAACTGTGACCGTATCACGTTATCGTCTCCATACTCTCACCGTGTGTCTGCGTGCAGCGAAGCAAAATAAAGCTATCCTGAAGACTGCACCAACCACACCCGCCCCTTGCTTTCCGTTTTCTGGCTCCACCGCACTTATCAGTAGGCCCCTTCGCGACGGAACACGGCGAAAACCGTCATAATCAAGATCTTAATATCGAGCAGAAAGCTTTGCTTCTCAATATATTCGATGTCCAACAGCAAACGCTGGTCGAAATCTACGTTGCTGCGACCGCTTACTTGCCACAACCCTGTAATTCCTGGCATAACCTCAAGCCTCTCTGTGTGCATCAGCGAATAAGTGCTAACGTCGAAAGAGGTGGGTCTGGGCCCTACCAAACTCATATCGCCTTTGATCACGTTGATGATCTGAGGCAGTTCATCGAGACTTGACTTGCGCAAAAAGTGTCCGACTCGGGTGATGCGCGGATCGTTGGTAATCTTGAAATCGGGCCACGTTAACTCATTGAGGTGCGCGTATTGCTGCTTTAGTTCCTCTGCATTGGTGACCATTGTGCGGAACTTATACATGCCAAAACGACGTCCACCTTTGCCCGTCCGTTCCTGCTTGAAGAACACGGGGCCGGGATCGTCCAGCCAAATCAGAAGGGCTACGATGCCAAGGATTGGAAGCAATAGCGGGAGCGCACTGACGCAGATAAATAGATCAAAGACGCGCTTAAACCGCTGATAATGCTTGCGGAAAAGAACGACGTAGCCTGGTTCGATATAAATGAATTCCATAATTATTTAGCTATCTCGTGCTTCGTGTTATTGAACGCCACTGAACCGACAATTTCTATGCGATATCGGCAAAAATGAGCCATGAAAATCATAGCAGATCGATCCCTCCGAGTGAATCCATCTAGATACAAATCGGTCAAGTGGCGCAATACGATTAAGAACTATTAGTGGGGTTTTGGGAGACTACGCCAATCATGCATTGTTACCACTACCTTTCTACTCGTCTGGCGATTGGCGCCGAAGAACGCCAGACTCAAGAATTAACAGACCGGATATACTAACTACAGCGCCGACCAACTAAGGGTACGAAACAAATATCGCTGCCAAAGCGTACCTATTCAGTATGGCACGCAGATCTTACAATGTACCTTAAGATACATTACAGCGTGCACAGTCTATTCATAGTGTAGGCCGCAAGAATGGTTGCTCCCCACTCCCCCCAAATCAGCTTGCTTTTGCGCTAAGAATGCCTACCATATCGCCGACGGAGACGCGTCCCGGACTGCGCCGCCCGACGAGCATGCCGCTGCGTTTGGCAATGACTGTTTCCGGCTCCCGTTGCGGATACTGTGCAAAATGAATTTGCCCCAGCGGCTCGTCGGCCTCGACAAAATCGCCAAGTTCGTAAAATGACTCGTAGATGCCGGCCCAAATCGCCGCGTGATAGTAACTTGCGTCGGGAATCTCCATAATTTGCATCGGTTCGAGCCCACGCTGCTCGCGCGTCTGAGGTTGGCCTTCTAGCAACCCGAAATGTTTCAGTAAGTTGTCCACACCTTGGGCCATGATTTTAGTCGATTCGGGGGCCAGCGAGCCGCCGCCGCCCACCTCGGCGCAAAGAAAGACCTTCCCCGCGCGCTCCACGGCATAATCGAGAAGACCGGGTCCGCTTATCTCTTTCATCACCAGCGCGAGGGGGGATTGGAAAGCTATCATTGCCTGCCAGGTGCGCTCACGCTGTTCTGTGTCGTCCAAAAAGTGCATACTAATGTAGGGCATCAGGGACAGTGACTCCCCGCCGGAGTGCAAATCGATGACGGCATCGCATAAGGGTAGGATCTCGTCGTGGACGTAGTGGGCGATCACCTCGCTTATCGTACCGTTGGGACGTCCTGGAAAAACCCGGTTCATGTCTTTGTTGTCCAAGGGTGACAGGCGTTGTCCCGCCGTAACCGCCGGTAGATTGAGTGCGGGCAGTATAATGATGCGCCCTTGCACCTGTTCCGGGTGCAGACCGCGAATGAGTTTTAGCAACGTGACAGGCCCTTCGTACTCTCCGCCATGGTTGCCGCCCACAAATAGAATGGTGGGGCCTTCTCCATTCTTAACCACCGCCACAGGAACTAATACTGAGCCCCAGGCCGACTGGTTCGTCGAAGTAGGCGCCCGCAAATATCCCACTTGCTTACCATTGGCCTCAAAATCAACCTCTGTCGTAACCGGCGACTGACTCACGTTACCTTCCCCTCGTCACTAATCTCTAATCTCCAATCTCCCCATCAACCCACAAACAACCCCCGCTCAAACTGCGTGATAAGTTCGCACCCATCCTCCGTCACACGCACCGTCTCAGAGAAGCTGATACCGCCTTCGCCCGGCACCTGTATCCAGGGCAACATATGGAAGGTCATGTTGGCCTGTAGCGGGCGCATTTCTTGCGGCTGCATACTTAGGATGTGGCCCTCGCCCCAATCAGGCGGCAGACCGATGCCGACGGAATAGGCAGAGCGTGATCCTTGCTTGCCCCCAATACCTGAGGCAGCAATGATCTTGCGCCCGGCGGCGTCTACATCATGCGCTAATACGCCCGGCCGAATCGCCTCCAGCATGGCCTGGAAGGCCTCATTGACCACCTTCTCCGCCTCCCGAACGCGCTCGCTCGGTTCGCCCACAAACCCGGTGCGCATTAGCGGCGCGTGGTAGCGTTTCAGACAACCGGCCAATTCTAACATAACGATGTCGCCCTGTTCGATGGTGCGCCCGGCCCAGGTGGCGTGGCCGATGGCGCCCCGGTAACCGGAAGCGACGAAAGGAACAATAGAAGGCCACTCACTACCGGCTTTGATCATGGCGTAATGCATGTCGGCGGCAACGTCATTTTCTGTGGCGTCGGCGCGCACGGCGTCGATACCGGCCTGCATGCCCGCTTCCGTGGCCCGCGCGGCCTGGCGCATCAGCTTTATTTCATAATCCGACTTGATCAGGCGGCCTGCCTCGACGATTCCGGAACAGTCGACAAAGGTTGCTTCGGGACAAAGTTCGAACAGCTTCTCCTGCTGCGCGGCTGTGAAGAACCAACAGCTTTTCTCGTATCCAATTCGCTTGTCGGCCCAGCCATACTCCACTAACGCGTCGCGTGTCTTTTCCACCGGATCTTCGTGGTCCTCATAGGCACAAATCGTCTCTAACCAGGTCAGCGCTTCATAGCCACTCTGTTCTAGAAGGCGTGGAACGGCAACCGGCTCTCCGTCCAGAGGTATCAGCACGGCATTGTAATAGTAGTGACCTGGGCTCTCAAAGCCCGTCAGGTAGCAGATATTTTCTGGTGTGTTCGTGATCAGAAGCTCTAGCCCCCGCTCCGCCATCCGTTCGCGCAGCTCCGCCAATCTGCGCTCGTACTCGCCCATGGGGAAAACCAGACCATCTCGTCTTATCATGTCCTCTCCTCAAATTACCGACAAGCTGCGGAGATGTGCCCGGCCCCTGATTCGCCTCTAGTGTCCAGATTGTCCCTCAAGACGCGCAATGCACCCAGTACGCGCCGGGCACATGCAAAATGGATGGGAAGGCGATGCTCACAACTGCCAGCAGTTGACGTGACTAAACGGCTATGCTATACTGAAATTCATCCAGGATACAACTTGTATACAGGTTGGATTATAGACTCTCTCGCCTTTTAAGTCAACAACGCAGCCTCCACGACAATACCTCCAAACGAACGATGCAGCAGGACCGAGTAACGAATGGCCAAGAAAAGCCAGGAGGAAATTTACGAAGACCTTCGTGAACGTATTTGTTTGCTGCAATACCCGCCCGGGTCCGTGCTGAGCGAAAACGCGCTAGCAGCAGAGTTTGGCGTCAGCCGCACCCCCGTTCGCTCGGCCTTGCGCCGGTTGGAATTTGAAGGGCTGGTGACCAGCATGGCGGGTGTGGGCACCATCGTCGCTTCTGTCGACCTTAAATTCCTGAAGGAAGTGTATGCGCTGCGCATGAAGCTTGCCGAACTGGTTGGCGAGTTGGCGCGTTCGCGGGTGCCCAATGGCATGGTCGTTCACCTGCAGGAATTGCTACAACAGTGCCAGGGAATGACCGATAATTACGATCCAGAGACCATCGCGCGGCTCTACAATGACTTTCACGACGAGATGCTTAAGATCATTGCCAATGAGCCACTGCGCGAGATCTACAACCAGCTGTTCTACCAGACGGCGAGGATCTGGTTAGATATTCTGCCCGATTTGAATTGGGAGGAAGAAGTAGAGATAACGTGTCAGGAAATTGCCGACGTAATTGACGCTCTGGAAAAGGAGGACATGCAAGCTGTGGCCCGCGTGCGGCGCGACTACATGTCTTCATTCCTATCTCGTATTAATAGCTATCTAGCAAGCGCCGATTCTAGGTAACGTCTGTACGGAATCTGCAGGTCCGTACACGTTTTCAAGGAGGTGATACGCGCGTCCCTAAGAACTGGTAACCCCTATCGTTCACGGTAATGTGTGGTGGCCTGGCACGAATGAGCTTTACACCCGGGGAAAATCCCGCTTGTCTTCGCATCCTATCCTTTCGTCCCCAGACGTGCCAACTTAACTATTTTACGATTCGTGAAACTCACGAGGAGGAGACATGATGAAGTCACGTAAGTTGTCCCTGTATCTGTTGCTCAGCCTGGCGCTGGCATTAATTCTGGTGGCCTGCCAGGGTACGGCAGCGCCGGAGGAACCGGCCGGCGAAGAAGAAGCGCCCGCCGGCGAAGAAGAGGCTCCGGAAGAGGAAGAAATGGAAGAAAGCACGCTGGAGCGAGCGCGCCGCGAGGGCGTTATCCGTGTAGGATTCGCCAACGAAAACCCGTACGCTTTTGCGCAGCCTGACGGAACGTTGTCGGGCGAGGCTGTAGAAGTGGCGCGCGCCGTATTCCAGAACCTGGGCATCGACGAGATGGAAGGCGTTCTGACACAATTCGGCTCGCTGATACCGGGCCTTCAGGCCGGCCGTTTTGATGTGATTACAGCCGGTATGTACATCACGCCAACGCGTTGCGAAGAAGTACTCTTTGCCGATCCGGAATACTCGGTCGGAGAAGCCTTGATCGTCGAAGCCGGCAATCCGCTTGACTTGCACAGCTATGAAGATATCGCGGCCAATCCGGACGTTCGAGTTGGCACCGGCGCGGGCTATCTGGAGATCGACTACATGCAGGCGGTGGGTGTTTCTGAAGATCAGATCACCACCTATCCCGACGATCCTTCGGGAGTCGCCGGATTGCAGGCAGGCCAGATCGACGCCTGGACTGGCACACGGCCCACGTTGTTGATTACCCTGGGGACGACCGACGATCCGAACCTTGAGTTAGCCGATCCGTTTGAGCAGCCCGTCGTGGACGGCGAACCGGTCATCTCTTATGGCGGCGCAGCGTTCCGCTACGAGGATCTTGAATTCCGCGAGGCATTCAACGAGGAACTACAGGCGCTAAAGGATTCCGGCGAACTGCTGGACCTGATCGGTCAGTTCGAAGGGTTTGACGAGGGATCGTTGCCCGGCGACGTGACGGCTGAAGACATTTGCCCCGACGCCTACAGCGACCTCGAATAGTGACATCGTAAGGTTGGTGAGGCCTGTCTGGCAGGCCTCACCTCTACCCAAATAGTGCTGAGGAATCATGAGCAATTACCAACCACGTAAAGGAACGCTGTCTGTATGGGCCGGGGAAGAAGCCAAGGATCTGTGGCAACGGAGCACACAGGTGCCCGTCGTGCATAGTGTGTCGTTCGGCTATGGCGACGTGGATGAGTGGCAGGACGTGGCGCTGGGAAAGGCGCCGGGCCACATTTACGGACGTAACACGAATCCCACCGTCGACGCCTTTGAGGACAAGGTGCGCCAGCTAGAGGACGCGGAAGCGGCGACCAGTTTTGCCACGGGCATGGCGGCCATCAGCAATACGCTTTACACCTTTTTGAGGCCGGGCGACCGCGTCGTCTCCGTCAAAGACACCTATGGCGGTACGAACAAGATTTTTCTTGAGTTTTTGCCGCAGCTGCAGGTAGACGTCGCCTTATGCGACACGACCGATCACGAGGCCATCGAAGCAGAAATTGCCAAGGGCTGCGACCTTCTGTATCTGGAGAGCCCGACAAATCCCACGCTGAAAGTCGTGGATCTGGCGCGGCTGGCCTCCGCCGGTCATGATGCGGACGCGCTGGTGGTGGTGGATAACACGTTCGCCACCCCCATAAACAGCAATCCCTTGCAGCTGGGCGCCGACCTGGTGTTGCATAGCGCCACAAAGTTTTTGGGCGGACACGCGGACGCGCTGGGTGGCGTCATCTGCGGCGCCGAAGCGTTGGTAGAAAAGATCTACCACTATCGCGAGATTAACGGCGCGACGCTGCATCCCATGGCGGCTTACCTGCTATTACGGGGCATGAAGACGTTGCATCTGCGCATCCGGCAACAGAACGAGAGCGCGCTGCGCATTGCGCAATTTTTGCACCAGCATCCTTTCGTGGAAAACGTATACTATCCGGGGCTTCCCTCGCACGAAAACCATGAGATCGCCGCGCGCCAGATGCGCGGTTATGGCGGCGTGTTGAGTTTCATGCTGCGCGGCGGTTTTCCTGCCGTGCGTGACCTGCTGCCACGGCTGCACTACGCGCACGCCGCCGCGAACCTGGGAGCCGTGGAAACGGTGGTCGGGCCACCTCGTACGACGAGCCACGTAGAATCTTCGCCCGAAGAGCGGCAGGCAATGGGCATCCCCGAGAGCCTGATTCGCTACTCAGTGGGCATCGAGGATACGGAAGACTTGATTGCCGACCTGCAAGAAGCGCTAGAGGCGACGGCTGCGGAATTGGAGAACGCTCCCGCCGGTCTCGCGCAGGAGTGAGTGAGATGACCCTTTACCGCCTGGCGCTAATTGGCTTTGGTAATGTGGGCCAGGGCTTCGCGCAAATCTTAGAGGATCGGGGTAAGGCGCTGGCCCGGCGCCACGGAGCGCAGTTCCAAATCGTCGCCGTCAGCGATCTACTCAAAGGGAGCGCTTATCACCCAGAAGGCTTGGCCCCTGACCGCCTGCTGAGCGCGGTACAGGCCGGGGAAAAACTAGACAGCCTGAATACGCCGCACGTGGGTTGGGACGCCATGCGCACGATTGCCGAGAGCAACGCCGACATCGTTCTGGAAATGAGCTATACGGATCTGGAAACCGGTGAGCCGGCGCTGACGCACGTGCGACACGCCTTGCAGAGTGGAAAACACGTGGTCACCACAAACAAGGGACCGACGGCGCTCTACTTTCCAGAGCTTAAGCGTCTGGCGCAAGAGAACAACGTGCAGCTGGGTGTGGAAGGGACCGTGATGAGCGGCACGCCGGCGCTGCAGCTGGGGATGGAGTTGTTGGCGGGCGCGGGCATCCGCCGCGTTCAGGGCATACTGAACGGCACGACAAACTATATTTTGACACAGATGGAAGCGGGCGCTGACTATGAAGCAGCGTTGGCGGAAGCGCAGGAGAAAGGCTACGCCGAAGCAGACCCCAGCGGCGACGTGGAAGGGCACGATGCAGCAGGCAAGGTCGTGATTCTGGCCAATCTTCTGTTGGATCTACCGCTGACGATGGCCGACGTAGCCTGTGAGGGCATCACAGGCCTGACGCCCGACGATATCCGCGCCGCGCGCGAGGCGGACCAGCGCTGGAAGTTGATCGGCCTCGTGGAGCGTAACGAGGAGGGTCACACCGCCCGCGTGCGCCCCACACGCCTGCCGCTTTCGCACCCCCTGGCCTCCGTTTCCGGCGCCACAAACGCAATCACCTACACCACCGACCTCCTGGGCGACGTGACCCTCGTCGGCCCCGGCGCGGGCCGGGTGGAGACGGGGTATGCGTTGGTGGGGGATATGTTGGGCATTCACAGACGGACCGCAGACGGCGGACGGCGGACCGCAGAAGACTGACCGCAGCAGGCATCATCGGAGGATGGGGTGGCGTATAAGTTTGAGAAACTAGAAGTGTGGCAGATGTCATTGGAGTATGCCGATTTGTTATATGCAATTTCCGAGCAGCTGCCAGCGCGCGAAGATTTCAATTTGAGGAACCAGAGCGAACGGCTTTTTAGGCGGCTTCAGGCTTTTCGCAATACACTTTCGGACGGTCAAATGCGAGAAACAAACGAAGATTATACCTATGACCTTTCCACACCTTTTGACTGATGGAGCAGTTATGATCTCCGCTGAAATTCCGCCGTCTGCCGTCTGCCGTCCGCAGTCGAGGTAGTTACTATGCATATGTTACTTAACGGCAACTGGGTTGACCGGTCCGACAAAATCGAGGTGCGTGACCCGCAGGATGGGAGATTGGTGGATACGGTTCCGCTGGCTTCGGAAGAGGATATGGAGGCAGCGATTGCTGCGGCGGAGGTGGGGTTTGAGCGGGCGAGAGAGATGCCAGCGCACGAGCGCATGCGCGTGCTTCTAGAAGCGGCGGAAACGATGGCGCGGGAGCACGAGGCGTTTGCGCGCACCATCGCGCAGGAAGGCATCAAGACCATCCGCGAAGCGCGCAAAGAAGTGACCCGCTGCATCGAGACCATCCGCATCAGCGCCGAGGAGGCGCGGCGGTTGAGCGGCGAGACCATTCCCTTCGACCAGATGCCGGGCAGCGAAAATCGCGTGGGTTACTACCGGCGCGATCCGATTGGCATTATCGGCGCCATTACGCCGTTCAACGATCCGCTGAATCTAGTAGCGCACAAAGTTGGCCCGGCGCTGGCGGCGGGCAACGCCATCATAGTCAAGCCCGATTCCAAGACGCCGCTTAGC
>CAYSMQ010000133.1:0-11369 GCA_964432035.1 uncultured Ardenticatenaceae bacterium | reverse complement strand
TACGGCGCTGCACGAATTGCTTGCGCCTTATACCTGAAAAAGGATCGTAACTCCGTTTATAAGAGCAAAGCAGGGTGGGTAGACGCTATTTTGAGGAGAGAGACATGAGCGACGCACAAGAAACGCCTCATATTGGTGACGCTGAGCTGCTCGCGTATCTAGAAGGCGATGCAGAGAAGGAAGTGGTCGAGCAGATCGAACGCTCGACCGTGTACCAAGAACGACTTGAAACGTTGAAGGAACAGGAGCGGCGCCTGAGAGCGCTCCTTTATCGCGGGACATGCCCGGACGCTCACGAACTGGGTCAGTTTGAGTTGAAAATGTTGGACGCCGAACCAGCGGCGCTGGTGGCGCAACATGTGGAATCCTGTCCACATTGCGCACTGGAGCTTGAGGAGTTGCGCGGTTTCCTCAAGGACGTGGCGCCGGAGCTGGAGTATAGTCTGCTGGAGCGCGTGCGGGTCCTTATCGCGCGGCTGGCACCGGATCCGGGCCGCATGAGCGGCGACCGGCAGCCAATACCCTCGCTGGCGGGCATGCGCGGCACGGACGATGGGCCGCTGGTTTATGAGTCCGACGGTGTTCAGGTTTCGCTGGAGGTTCAGGATGATGCGGGTGGCGCCGGACGTAAGAGCATGCTAGGCCTGATAACGGGGGCGGAAGCCACCGGATGGCAGGCAACGCTGTGGCAGGAGGATGGCCCGCTTGCCGAGTTGGTGCAGACCCAGGAAATCGATGACCTGGGCAACTTTGTCCTGGAGGGTCTGTTGCCGGGCAGCTACAGTTTGACGTTGCGAGGGGAGGAGATAGAAGTCGTCGTTCAGGAACTGGTGGTGAAGTAGTTTTCTCACCGTAACGGTATGAATCCAGAAAGGTTGAACAGAGAAATGTGGGCTCTTCCGGACGAGGAAGCGCGACGTTTGGCCCTGGAACAGGCGCTAGCAGAATCGACGGCCGACGAACAGACTGCGCTGGTGAAAGTGTTGAAGGGCCAAGCCGATGACTACTTGCGCTCGGATATTCAACGTTGTCTGCAGGCGGCGCGGTTAATAGAGTGCGTCGCGAACGTTAGCGGCGATCGGGCGCATCGGGCGCTGGGCTTATTGGCGGAGGCGAATGCCCGGGGCATTGGTCTGAGCGAGTACCCAAAAGCAATCGCCTTATATGCAGAGGCGGAACAGATATACGGAGATCTGGAGTGCACTGTGGAACAGGCGCAGGCAGCAGTGGGTAAGCTGTGGCCGCTGACGATGCTAGGACGCCATGACGAGGCCATCGCTCTTGGCAGGCGCGTGGCCGACGTGCTGGAAGCGGCAGAGCAATGGCTACCGCTGGGCAAATTGCTCAGTAATATGGGTGTTATCTACGGGCGACTTAATGAAGATCATTCGGCCCTGGAAATGTTTGATCGCGCTCGGGACATTTACCGGCGTTTGGACGACGCAGGTCAACCCTATGCGGTGCGTGTAGAAGCGAATCGTGCGCTTATTCTGAGAAATCTGGGCCGATTTGAGGAATCCATCGCAGCCAGCGAGGCTTCGCTGGCGCTGGTTGGCGATGAGCAACCGATAGATCGCGCCCGGGCGAAATGGACTTTGGCCATAACCTACCTCGTGCTGGGAAAGTACAACGAAGCCTTGCAGCTGTTCGAGAAAGTACGAGCGGTTCATCTGGACGACGGACGAGAGGTCGACGCGCTTCTGGTAGAGCTTTTCATGAGTGATTGCCTACTTCAGCTGCGCCGCTTCCGCGACGTTTTGTCCACATGCGCGCGCGTGCGCCGCGTTTTTCGCGATCTGGGAACGCGTCTGGAGGTGGCGCAGGCAGTGCTGAACGAAGCGGTAGCCTATGCCGGCCTGGAGCAGTTCGAAGAAGCAGAGCGCTCGATTCAAGAAGCGCGGGAGCTATTTGAGGGGGAGGAACATGAAGTGTGGCTGGCGCTCACGGATTTGGAACGAGCGACCATTGCACTGCACAGGCGCCATTTTGAGGATGCCCGCGCGCTTGCCGGAGAGTGCGTTGCAGTTTTCAGGGAGCACGCGCTTTCCGTGCCGGAAGCCCAAGCGCGTCTGGTGGCGGCGCGGGCCTGTAGCGAGCTGGGCCAGTGGGAGGAAGCGCACGAGCAAGTAGACGTTAGCCTGGAAGTGGGTGAAACGCGGGGCGTGCCGCTGCTCATATACCAGGCACAATATCTGTTGGGTCAGCTGGCCGACCAGAACAAAGACGCTCAGGGTGCGATGCAATATTACGACGCTGCTATCGGCGCCCTGGAACGGTTGCGTGGACGCATGATGGTGGAGTTTCGCGCCGATTTCCTAGAGGATAAGGGCGTTGTCTATGAGGATATGGTACAGCTTTGTGTGGAGACGGATCGTGTGGCTCAGGGGCTGGAGTATGCGGAGCGCGCCAAGTCAAGAGCGCTGCTGGATATGTTAGCCTACCGGCTGGACATAACGGTGCAGGCACGACGAGAGGAAGATGAACCGCTGGTGGCAGAACTGGTCCACCTACAGGCGGAGCGGGACCGACTCTACCGGCGTTGGGAAAGCGACAAAGGCGAGCCTGAGCCTGAACGCGGTTTCGCCACGGCCAACGAGGGCTGGCAAGAAGCGCACCAGGAGGTGATGCAGATTGAGCAACAGATCACGGAGTTGTGGCACCGGCTCTTGATTCGCAACGCCGACTACGCGCGCGACGCGGGGCTGTGGCAGGTGCGCACGGAACCAGCGCAACCGTATCTGGATGAATGCACGTTACTGGTGGAATACTATGTGGCGCGCGGCGAGCTGCTGGTTTTCGTGGTTAACAAGACGGAAATTGTGGTGCGCCGCCTGCCGGACGCCCTGGGGCCGGTGCAAAAGTTATCACAGCTGTTGTGGCTTAATCTGCGGTCGGCGCCACGGGCGGGCGAGTCGCGCGTTGTGGCGCTGGCGCAGAATGCGCGGGCCATTCTGCAGAAGCTATACGGGTTGCTCGTGGCGCCGCTGGAAGACGATCTGGCGGGCTGGGAGCGGCTGATTATCGTACCGCACGGCCCGCTGCATTATCTTCCGTTTCAGGCGCTGTATGACGGCGACGAGTACCTATTGCAGCGTTACGAAATCGGCTACCTGCCAGGCGCCAGCTTTCTTCGCTATGCACACGACGCGGCGCAAGAGCTGGCGAGGCAGGAGAAGACGGCAGCGACAACGGTTGCCATCGGTCATTCTCAGAGAGCACAGCTTCCGTACACGATACAGGAGGCACGGGGCGTAGCGCGGCTGTGGCAGGGAGAGACGCTGCTGGAAAGCGAGGCCACTCTACCGGTGCTGAAAGAATTGGCGTCCGAAGTGAATGTGCTACATGTGGCGGCGCACGGCGATTTTCGACCGGACAATCCGCTTTTTTCGGGCATCGCGCTAGATGATGGCTGGCTAACGACGTTGGATATTTTTAATCTGCGCTTGCAGGCGTCGCTGGTGACATTGAGCGCCTGCCAAACGGGGCGCAACGTGGTGGCGGGTGGAGATGAGCTCTTGGGCCTGATGCGGGCGTTTCTCTATGCAGGCGCGGCTTCGCTGGTGCTTTCTCTGTGGACGGTAGAGGATCGCTCGACGGCGCAGCTGATGGCGTCGTTTTACGAGTATCTACTGCAGGGTAAAGGGAAGGCGGCGGCTTTGCGAGCGGCGCAGAACGACTTCATTGCGGACGCGGGCAATGGGCCGCGATCGCATCTCTATTATTGGGCGCCGTTCTTTCTGGTAGGTGATATGGGGCGGCTGTAAGCATGGGCCGGCCAGTTTTATAGGAGGGTCAAATGACTAGGAAGCGACTGTCGATTACTGCTATTGTGGTTCTGGCACTCGTCGTGTTGGTGCTAGCAAGGTGCCAACAAGAAGAAGACGAAGAAGTCGAGTTTCCCGATCCGGAGTACAGTGTGAGAGAACCCTTGCCGGCGGCTCAGGAGCGGCCAGAGGTAGAAATTCGTCCGGGCCAGGCCATCGTAGAGGGACAAATCGTGCTCACGGGGGAGAGCGAAAGTATCGGCATGCTTCTCGATAACTTGCCAGACGGGTTGGAATTGGAGCACCTGGTGACGACGAATTTCACCTTTCTCGGGAACAAGCCGCCACCAGTCGACGAGGAGCAAGACAATCGGCAGCAATCGTCGGGTAAGCGGCAAAGGGCAATAGGGCCGCAGCTAGGTCTCGTGCAGGATCTCCCATCACTGGAAATAGCGCTGTTCGGAATAGTGGGGGGCGAACCCACAGTAAGTGAAGCGCTAGAGCTACTTGCCCCGGTTGTGCTAGGATCAGAGTTACAAGGCACGGTAATCGCCGAACCCAATTACGTAACCGGTTTCGAGATCACCGGCTCGCCGTGGGGCGTCGAAGGCAGTCCCTGGGGCGTCGAAGGCAGTCCGTGGGGTGTGGAAGGTAGCCCAGACTCGGATGCCGAGCCTAGTCCTGGCAGCGCGTATGCCGGCAACAAGTTCTGGCTGCAGTGGGCCTTGCGAGGACGTGCGGGCATCAACCTTCTTAACGGTTCGGCGCCGTTCGAAGGCCGACCCAGCACGCAAACCGGCTTTCTCTCGGACGAAGATCAGACCATCGAGGAGAAAGATAGAAAGCGTGTACAGGTGGTAGTGTTCGACACGTCTCCGTTTGAAGACGAGGGCCAATACATTTTTACAAACTGGGCCCCTCCAGACGACGATATTGAGCCATTGACGCTGACAGCATACCATCCCCTCACTCTGCCACAGAGCCTGACGCCGACAGAGTCCACCACAAATACGGTGGATATCTCCGATCATGGCCTCTTCGTCTCCGGACTTGTCTACGCCGTGGCACCGGACAGCAACCTTACACTCATTCAGGTATTGAACAACCAGGGTCAGGGCGAATTGCAGGCGCTCATCGACGCCATGAGCGTTTACATGCTCCGTCGTCTTGACCGAGACATGGACGACGACGACAGCCTGGAAGACACGGTAATCAATTTCAGCCTGGGGGCGCATGCACCCAGCAGTGACGAGCTCTCCGACGAGGCGCGCGGGCTAATTATGGAAACGTTAGCCATCTGGGACTTGGAGATTCCCCAAGATGGTCCATTCCCGGTGGGAGCTATGAGCGTGATGATGGAGTTGTTCGATATGTACGGCGCCACTGTGGTCGCGGCTTCGGGCAACCATTCCGCACAGGTAGAAGAGCCACTGCCGCCACAATACCCCGCAGCGTTTTCGACGGTCTTAGGGGTAACGGCGAGTAATCTCAGAGAGGATTCATCGGACAACCCAATACAGTCGTGTTATGCTAACGATGGGGACTTGATGGCGCCGGGCGGAGATGGATATGTGGGAGATAAGGAACCGGACGGTCCAGATGGCATTGTCGATGCCACTCCTACTCCTCCGGCGGATCCGGAAGACTTTTGCCTGCCCACACACACCACATGCGCCAAGAAGGGCCCTAACTGCGGTTATGGAGTTGTAAGCTATACCTGGAACGAACCCAGCAGAGGCTTCGCTTACTGGGTTGGCACTTCCTTCGCGACGCCGCTGGTGAGCGGCCTTGCGGCGAACTTAATTCAGGCCGGGGCAACGTCGCCGACCCAAGTGCGAGGTACATTGCTTTGTACGGGCGCTGGAAATAGCGTTGTAGATGCGGAGAGTGCTGTTGATTTGGTCATGTCAAGTACTGCCTTGACTAATTCTAACTGTCCACCACAACCATAGTGAAGCAAAAGGGGCTCGCCTTCTGGGAAAGCGAGCCCCTTTTAATTTCTTTGCTGTTGTTACGGATTAAGCCTCGGCCGTTTCCAGATGGGGCATGATCTGGGCCACGATACGATCTTTGGGCAGTGCGCCCGTAATGCGGGCCACTACCTCGCCGCCCTTAAAGAGCATGAGGGTGGGAATGCCGATAATGCCGTAGCGTCCGGGTACGGTGGGGTTTTCGTCGACGTCTAGCTTGGCGACACGCAGGGAGCCTTCATACTCGCCCGCGATGGCCTCGACGTGCGGCGCAATCATGTGGCACGGTCCACACCACTCGGCCCAAAAGTCAACCAAGACCGGTTTATCCGAATCAATTACTTCGGCCTCAAATTCGTCATCCGTAACATGAAATGGTTCAGCCATTATTTACTCCTTCAAACAAAGTTGGTCCAATATGCCCGACGTGGCCTCTGCATCTTACTTCCCCAGAAACGGGTTAGAGGGAAGCCAAATTCGTAACTCAGTTACCTGGTTAGTGTAACCGAGGCAACAACCATGTCAAGCAAGCTAGCTTACATTCACCTTTACATGATATCGCCTCACCGTTAGAATCTGCTTAATCGTTGGACCGAAATCGGATGTCTTGTCCTTCGACTCCCGTATCAGGTGCGTGGGAAAAGACATCCGATTTCTTAGCAGGTCAAGATTGGCGAGAAAATAATAAAAAGGAGACGCTTACATCGTGAAAGTAGCCGTATTGGGGGGAACCGGAAATGAGGGGCGAGGGCTAGGTCTGCGTTGGGCCATGTCGGGTTATGAGGTGTTAATCGGATCGCGTTCCGCCGAACGGGGCGCGGCAGCCGCGGAGGAGATGAACGGCGAGTTGTCGGCTGAAGCGCCGATCGTGCGGGGCGGAGACAACGAGAGCATGGCGCGCGACGCGGATGTGGTGGTGCTTTCGGTGCCCTACAAGGCCCAGGAGCCGACGCTAGAGGCTGTGCGCGACGCGCTGGACGGGAAACTGCTCATTACTGTGGTTGTGCCGCTGCAACCGCCAAAGGTGAGCCACGTGTGGCACCCGCCCGCCGGTTCGGCGGCGCAGGAGGCGCAGGAATATTTGGGCGAGGGGGCACGCGTGGTCGCCGCTTTCCAGAATATCTCGGCGGAGCTGCTGCCGGATCCAACCGCGGAAATTGACTGTGACGTCTTGATTTGTGGCGACAAAAAGGAGGACAAAGCGGTCGCCATAGCGCTCTCTGAGGCCGCCGGCCTGCGTGGCATCGACGCCGGCCCTCTGCAGAACGCCGGCGTCGTAGAAGGGTTGACGGCTGTGTTGATCGGGATCAATATCCGGAATAAGGTGAAGCATAGTGGGGTGCGGATTACGGGGATTGGGAATTAGAGATTGGAGATTGGAGCAATCTCCAATCTCTAACTACAATCATGACTGTAACGCTGATTGCACTGCCAAATCTTCCCCACTTTGAGCCAGGAGATGACCTGGTGGGGGCTTTGTTGCGGGGGGTGGAGGCGGCGGGGGTTGAGCTGGTTAGTGGCGATGTTCTGGTAGTGGCGCAAAAGATTGTGTCTAAGGTGGAGGGGCGGCTGGTGGACCTGAGGCAGGTGGCGCCGGGGGAGCAGGCGCTGGCGCTGGCGCGGGAGACGGGCAAAGATGCGCGGCTGGTGGAGCTAATTCTGCAAGAAAGTGAGGAGGTATCGCGAACGGGGCACAACCTGCTTATCGTGCGCCACCGCCTGGGCTTCACGAGCGCTAACGCGGGCATCGACCGCTCTAACGTACGTCCGGGCCAGGGAGGTGAAGAGTGGGTGTTGCTCTTACCGGAAGATCCCGATCAATCCGCGGCGCAGATGCGGGACGCGATCGCCGAGGCGCTTGGCGTGGAGATTGGGGTGATTGTTTCTGACAGTCACGGCCGGCCTTTTCGAATGGGCGCGATCGGTGTGGCTATCGGCGTGGCAGGCTTGCCGGCGCTCTGGAACCGGCGAGGCGAGAGCGATCTGTTTGGGATGAAGCTGCAGCATACTGAGGTGGCCATAGCCGATGAGATTGCGGCAGCAGCTGGACTACTCATGGGCCAAGCGGGCGAAGGGCTGCCGGCGGTCGTTGTGCGTGGATTGCGGTTGCCGGCGGCGGAGGGGACGGCGCGAGATTTGGTTCGGCCGCGGGAGAAGGACCTGTATCGGTGAAGGGGCGAACGGGTGAGGGGGTGAGGGGGCGAGCGGGTGTGGTGTGTGAGCGTGCCGGTCTGTAGCTATATTTACCCATTTTTTTCATTGATGACAATCAGTAAACTTTAGAGTGTGAATATCAAGGCGCACATTGTTTCAGTTGTAACTCGCCCATTTATCCTCCTCGTGCCGCTCGCCATTTTTCTGCTGAGCGGTTGCCAGTTGCCCTTGGCGTCGATTGGCGCCCTGCCCACGGTGGCGTCCGCGGCAGTGACGCCCACGGCGACAAACACGGTGATTCCGCCGACGTGGACGCCCGCGCCGGAGGAGACGAGGCAGCCGACACAGGTTCCGCAAAAACGCGAGCGGCAGGCAACGGCGACGCCGCTTCCCATCCCTACAAATACGCCAATTACGCCCTCCCCCACACCAACAGAGACGCCCACGGTGACGCCGACCCCGTCGCTGACGCCGGACGTGCGACCGCTGAACACGTATTCTACGGACGAAGTGATACCCGTGGCGGCCTTCCCACGACCAAGGAACGACAATGGTTGGGGCATGCACTGGATTCCCACGGTGAGCCAGGAGCCGGGAGTGGTCGACCGCTTTGTCGACGAGTTGGTGCGCATGAACATCAAGTGGGCCGTCTTTTTGAATGACGGCACCAACATTGGCGACAACGAGTATCTCGTGGATCGTCTCGTAGCTAACGGCATCATGCCCATCATGCGCGTCTATCGCAGTACGATTACGCCACATGACGGCGACCTGGGCGCCCTGGTGCGCCATTACCGTGCGAGGGGCGTCTATTACTTCCAGCTCTATAACGAGCCAAACGTCAACGTGGAAAACCATCAGGGCTTTGCCAACCCCAACCATTACGCTCGGGTGTGGGCGGACGAGGCCAGGAAGGTCATTGCCAACGGAGGCCTGCCGGGAATCGGCGCGCTGAGTCCCGGCGGCGCCTATGACCACTATGATTTCCTGGACCGCACGTTGCGCATTCTGAAATATAACGGGGATGAGGGGCTACTTAACTGGGCCTGGCTATCTGTGCACAATTATCATGGCACGCGGGCTTATGACGATCCGCATGGTTTCTTACTGTTTAGAAACTACGACAAGATTGTGCGGGCACACCTGCATCGCTCGCTACCGATGATCGGCACGGAGGGCGGAAGCTACAGTGACGATGCGCAGACGGTGACGCGGCTGCTACGTTTCCAATACAACTACATGCAAAATGCAGAGCCTTATTTCCTGGTATTCAGCCACTGGCTCCTGGCAAACAAGGAAGGTGGCAGCTGGGACGGCACGTGGGAATGGCAGGCGCTGTTCCGAAATGGGTATGTGCATCCGGTGGTGGAGGAGTATTTTTATAGGGGAGGAGGGTAGAGAAGGGTTGGCTGGAGTTTAGAGATTAGAGGTTGGAGATTGGGTCCTCGCACAATTGATTTGTGCGAGGACCTTTGGGTTAGGGGCAGGTGACGTTGGGGTTCCAG
Source organism: uncultured Ardenticatenaceae bacterium (assembly GCA_964432035.1). Classification (GTDB taxonomy): domain Bacteria; phylum Chloroflexota; class Anaerolineae; order Promineifilales; family Promineifilaceae; genus JAAYYY01. The sequence continues at coordinate 1,976 of CAYSMQ010000133.1, read as the reverse complement.
TCTTCGAAGATGCCGGCGGGGTTATTCTTCCAGATCCAGGCGTGTAAGACGTAGACGCCAAGGTCGGCGTTTAGATGAAACTCCTGTCCGAAAAGCTCAGGGAGGACGCTGCTCCCGCTGGCATCCCAGGCGTCGGCGGGCACGATGTACTCGACGGCGACGAGCCTGAGGCGGCCGTTGGGCTGCGAAGCATAGACCATCGCTTCCGGATGCGTAGCCTCCAGTGTCGTATCCAGAGCATCAACGTCGATGTAATGGTAACCCATGGCGCCGACGCCGGGATTGCCGAAGCAGTGGTCGAGTCCTGGGACAAGCTCATATCCTGCTTCCTGCGCCGCTGCGAGCCGATGATAGCCGGCTGTGGCGGCACGCACAGGGGCCAGCTCTGGGCCGCCTGCCGCCAGGGCAGCTGTGCCGGCGATAACGAGCAGAAGCACGAGCGAAACACCGATGATGAGAGGATTCCTTTTCATTTTTGTCTCCTTTGGGTCCGGCGCTGGCATGCGCCGTGGCGCTAGCAAGAGCGTTGATCAGGATCGGGCTGCGGCCGTGGTTGGATCGATGGTGGCTTTGATAACGGCCACGTTGTCGACGGGAAAGCCGCCGCGGCGAGCGTGTTCGCGCACCGTTTCCTCGTCGGGCGCCACGTGAATGCAGTAGATCTTGTCGCCGGCGACGAAGCTCTCGACCCAATGATAGGCAACGCCCATCTCCTTGAGGACATTGTTGCTTGTCTCGGCGATGGCCTGTAGCTCCTGTGCACTGAGTTCAGAGGCATTAGGGATATTGCGTTCGATAATATACTTGTACATGACGATCTCCTTGTGGCTGGGGCCGCCTGGTTGAATTGTGTGCGGCCAATTTGTAGACTATCTCTATTGAAGCACCGTTGTCCGCTTGCCTGGTAGCGCTTAGCGATACAAGAGCGATACAGGATGATCCTGGAGATAAGCATCTTGTGGAAAAGATATACTCATTTGGCTATTTGGTGAGACGGCAGCGCCTGGCGCTGGACCTGACCCAGGCCGCACTGGCGCAGCAGGTGGGGTGCGCCACCATCACCATTCGCAAAATCGAAGCAGATGAACGGCGGCCCTCGCGGCAGATGGCGATGCGTCTGGCCGAATGTCTGGCCATCGCCGACGAGGAGCTAGAAGCGTTCGTGGCTGCTGGGCTTGGCGAAGGCCCCGTGGATCGTCTTTCGGCGCCGCTGGAACCGGTCGAGCGGGAAGAGAGCCGCCCGCCATGGCTAGAAAAAGCTTACCGCGCCGGCGGTAGACAGGCGGAAACGCAATTTGTGGGCCGCGAGTGGGAACTGGCACAGCTGGGCGAGCATATGCAGGCGGCGCTAGTAGGGGACGGGCGCGTCATCTTCGTGACCGGGGAAGCGGGGCAAGGTAAGACGGCGCTGATGGCAGCGTTTGCCCGGCGCGCACAGGAGGAGAATGGCGAGTTGATCGTGGCGCAGGGCTATTGCGCTGCAACGGCAGGCATGGGCCACGCCTATCTGCCGTTCCGTGACATCCTGGTCAGCCTTAGCGGCGACCTGGAGGCGCGCTGGCAGGCGGGTTTATTGAACGCAGAGCAGGCCGAGCGCCTGTGGCGCTTTGCACCAACCGTAGCGCGGACGGTAGTGGCCGAAGGTCCACAACTGCTGGACGTGCTGGTACCGGCGCAGAGTTTGCAACGGCCGCAGGTTGGCGATCAGACCGCAGATCGGGAAGAGCGGCAAGAACAGGGCAGCTATACTGAAGGCGAAGCGCAGCAAAACCAGCTGTTTGAACAGCTAACAGCCGTGCTGCAAGCACTGGCGCGCGAGCAGCCGCTATTGCTACTGCTGGATGATTTGCAGTGGATCGACGCGGCGTCTGCCAGCCTGCTTTTTCATCTTGGGCGCCGGCTGGCAGGCCATCGCATCCTCATCGTTGGCGCCTACCGGCCCAGCCAGGTGACAGGCGAAAGCAGTAGTAATGGGC
>CAYSMQ010000132.1:0-11440 GCA_964432035.1 uncultured Ardenticatenaceae bacterium | reverse complement strand
AGGAAAAGAGCCGCCTGCACACGCCGGGCGAGCTGGAAATGATCATCTCCGAAGGTGTGGTTGGCGGCCTGATCGGCGCCCAGGAGTTCACCCTCATTGAAAACATTTTCGATCTGGACGAGCTGCAGGTGCGCCACATGATGACGCCGCGCGTCAAGGTGCAGGCCATTCCCGTGACGATCGGCGCTGAGGAGCTCAGCAAAATATTGGGTTCGTCGCCGTATTCGCGCTTGCCCGTCTATGATGGCGACGTGGACCATATCGTCGGTGTGCTGCACGTGAAGGCCTTCGTTGCCCATCAGTTAGACGCTACCCAGTTTGACCTGCGGCAGCTCATGGACGAACCTGTCTTTCTGCCGGAGTCGGCCTCAGCCTATGAGTTGATGTCGACGCTGGAGAGACGGCGCGCTCACTTCGCCGTCGTGGTCGGCCAGTTTGGCGGCACCGCGGGCATCGTGACCATGGAAGATCTGCTTGAAGAAGTGGTGGGCGAAGTGTGGGATGAATTCGACGTCGACCCCCAGGAACCTGTTACCGAAATTGCGCCGGGACACCTGCTGGCAAAAGGGTCCGCGCGCCTGCACGAGTTGGCGCCCTACGTGGACCTGAGCGCTTACGGAGAAATGGCCGATAGCATTGGCGGCTTGTTGCTGGCCCACGTGGACCTGCCGCCACGTCGCGGCGACAGCGTAGAGCTGGACGGTGTGACCCTGCGCATCGAGGATCTGGAGGGCATGACGGTGGAGCGCGTGGCGGTTCTGTACGACGCGGCGGATTAGCATGCCGTCAATGCTGTTCACCCATCAGTTAACAGTCGAACACCGACCAGCAAATGTCGTTTCGCAGTCGCTGATCATCCAGGACAAGCTCGCGGATCGCTTGCGGCAGTTGTTCGCGCTGCCAGCGGCATTCCCTACGACCGGCGGACTCGCTCTCCCCCTTTGGCGCAGCTGCCTGCGCGGCCTTGATGGCGTAGGCCGCAGCGCCGAGCTCGTGGGCGGCAACATGCGCCACGGCCGCCGCCTGGCCTGCAGCGAACGCGGCGTGCCGAGCGGCTCCACTCAAATCTCTGGCTGCCGCGTTGGCGTGGCCCGCAGCCGTACGCGATTCAGTCATCGTAACCTCACCTCGCGCCCAGGCGCGAGCCAGTGCGATGGCTCGACGCGGCCGGTCGTCATTGGGTCGTATTTCCTCGAATAAGTGCAATACATGCTCTGCGCAATCGGCCGCCCATAGCGCAAGCAGGTGGTGATCGGAGTCCCGGAGAGTACCCCCGCGACGCACGGTGATGAACCGGGGGTCTCGCTTCTTTGCTAGTATCATTGACTCGCAGATTCTAATAGTCGAAACTGTGATTGTCCAGACTATTAAGAACGGCGAACACGCATCTGACGGAACGCAGGCATCCTGCCGGTAACACGAGCGCCGGTATTTTGCCGGCAACTACGGCTGCGGCAGCTCCCCTTCGTGTGTTGCCACATAGACCTCCGTTTCTCCACCGGTGCCCAGCTCGAAGTAGAGGAAGTAGGTGTCGTCGACATGCTCCATGGCCGAGAACCAGATGGCGCGGCCGCCGGGGACCATGCTGAAGTCAAGGATCGGTTCCGGCGCGCGTTGCCAGTCAACGCCGTCCTGGCTCACCGCGTAGCCCAGGGTGCTGGTGGCGTTGAGACGGGGCGAGGCGCTGTAGGCCATGACGTAGCCGGCGGGCGATTGCACGACGCGGGGATGGAAGACGTTGCCGGCGTCCCACGCATCGTCTGCGCCGGGTTCGAAAATTGGATCGCTTTCGGCAAACGGCGCATCGGTCGTGGTGGGATCATCGTATTTGGTCCATTGTATTCCGTCGGGTGACGTGGCCATTCCGATCATACCCTGTTGCTCCGTATAACCCGCAAAGTACATGACGTAGCCGTCTTCGGTGCGCAGCACGCTTGGCGCGCGCACGGCAAGATTGTCCCAGGCATCCTCGGCGCCTGGCGTCAGCACCGGCTCCGGATCGGCCGTCCACGGACCCAGCGGATCTGGCGCGGTGGCGCGGCCGATGCTGGAGCTTGAAGTGGGCCAGGTGGGCTGATCCCACGTGTAAAAGTAAAGCACCCAGGTGCCGTCGTCCTGCACTAACGCGCTGGAAGCCAGGAGCGTCAACCCCACGTAGTCGAGACCGTCGCCGCGGACAACGCGAAAGACAGGATCCTCCTGAACGCGCGTCCACGTGTAGCCGTCGGGCGAGGTGGAATAGGCGATGCCCACAGGCGCGGGCCAGCCCACGAAGCCGTTGTGGAACATGTGGAACATGCCGTCGTGATAAACGACGGCTCCCGGATCCATGTACTGGCTATCCCATCTTCCGGAGGGTCCGTGCGGCACAACTGGGCCTTCAGTGACCGGCGTGAAGATCGACTCACCCTCTGTCTCTTCTGGCATCTCTTCCTCCATTTCCTCAGATACTTCCACCGTCGCCGTCGGCTCCGGGGTGGCCGTTGGCTCTGCGGTTGGCGTGTCTTCTGGCGTCGCAGTTGCCATGGGCATCGTTGCCGTTGGCGGCGCTTCCGTCGGCGCTATCTCTTCAGTGGCAGTTGCCACCTCGGCAGGCGTCTGACCCTGACATCCGGCCAGCGCCGCCAGGGCAATGGCCACAAGCAAAAGCCGTTTGCCGAACGTTCCAACGCGCAATCTCGCATCCATACAGCGCACCTCTCTCACGATTCTTCTGCAACAGGATGCACAGTATAGGGAAGGTGCGCATTTCTGGCCCCACCCGTTTGGGTGGACTTGCTATGTTCGCCGCCTTAATTGGCGTTCAGGTCGCGCACGTAGCAATTAAGGATGTAGGGCCAGCCTTCGGGCGCCTCCAGCATGGCCTGGTACTCGTCGGCGTCCTCGCGGTGGCGACTAAAATGCCGATGCTCGAAATCGATGCGCGTCATGGTTGCGCCCTCTGCCTCGAAGCGGACCTCAATTTCGCTGGCTTTGTTGGGATCGGGCACGGGCTGTCGGTCGGCGCTGATTTGCCAGGTAAAGACCAGGCGGTGCGGCGGCTCCCAGACCAGCACGCGGCCCCAGTCGACTTCAAACCCGTGCGGCCCACGCTCGAAGCAGCGTCCGTCCACGCCGGGCTCGATGACCATGTCCTGCAACACATCCTGGGCCCACGTGTAATCCGCGGGCCACCATTCCCCAATATCCTGTGTAAAGACGGCAAAGGCTTCTTCGATCGGTTTGGGCACGCTTAGGGTTCGTAGGATCGTATCTTCGTCATTTGTAGCATTCATATTGATGTCCTCTCTCTGAGCCTTCGGTCGTTTCGTAGCGTAGCATGCTGACCGTTAGTCAACCGGCCCGCGTAAAGTGCATGGCGCTTTCTCCCTCGTCGTACCAGATGATCAATTCATCGCCGGTTAGCTCATATTGAACGGCGTCGCGCAGCGCTTCGTAGAATCGTAGCTCTTGCTGCATGATCGCCTGATCTTCACAGGCGATAAACGTCGTACCGAACTCGCCGAGCATAAAAGTGCCGTTTTCAAGGGCGTAGCCGCCGCCGAACGAATTGCAACCGCCGGTGCCGCCAAATTCAGTGTCTGAGTCAAAGGAGATGACGAGCGTCGTGTCCTCTATCACCGGCGTCTCAGAGCCAACGGGTCCCAGCGACTCCAGGTTCCAGGCGGTTCCGGCAAGCGCCTGGGCATCGGCCGCCGGCTCTTCGGCGACCGGCGTCTCTTGCTCGGGCGTGTTCTCCGGCGTCGCCACCACGGTAGGCTCGGTCACCTGCGGCGTTTCTAATGCCGGCGTGCCCTGCTCAGGGGGTGACATACAGGCTGCCAGTAGCGGCAGTGCAAAAAGTACAAGAAAAGTGCTAAGCAGGCGTTTTGCATTCATGACTTCTTCTCCGTTTGTTTCACATATGCCGCGTGAAGTTTCGCATTGCAGGACGGTCAGTGCAAGCCATCCTTACTGTTACAGAGGGCAATTTAGCCAACAGTTAATGAGGCGCATCAATCAAATGACAAATCGTAGATGGCGATCGGGGGATCGGTTTGCGTGCGCTGTGCGTTCTGTCGGCAGTGGCGCGGGGCGTCAGATCGTCGGCGCGTAGTAATGCCGGGCGTAGGCCGCAGCTTCGGTACGGTTGCGCACGTCCAGGCGCCGGTAAATCTGCTTTGTGTGCCAGCGCACCGTCTCCGGAGAAATCACCAGCTGTTCGGCAATTTCACGGTTGGAGAGACCGCGCGCCACCAGCGTCAAAATCTCGCGCTGCCGTTCTGTGAGCGTCTGTGTTGGCGGTTCCAGCCCCGCGGCGCCCGTTGTAACGTCCTCTTTCACGGCCGTGAGCAGACGTCCGATGTAAGCGTCCAACTCCTCGCCGGGCAGAACCTCGCGCAGTTGAGCGGCAAGGGCCGGTCCTTCGTCGACAAACAGGCGCACGAAGCCACTCGGCTGAGCAAGCATCAGCGCCTGCAAGAGGGCGCGCCGCGCCTCCTTCTCCTTGCCCAACACGTGCTGCGCTCGCGCCTGTAACACGAGCGTTTCCAGGCGCAGGGCAGAGTGCGCTTGCGCTTCGGCGACCGCCTGCTCTTCGGCGACCGCCTGCCCTTCGGCGACCGCCTGCCATCTTTGCACAATTGAGCTTGCTGCATCCACGCCGGCGCGACCACGGGCCAGTTGCGCGCGAGCCTCGGTCAGCTCTATGAAGGCACGGATCGAAGTGTGCGCCGAACCGTCTCCACCGGGGGTTTCCAGTTCGGACGCCGCCTGGCGTGCGAGGGATAGTGCCGCCTGCACGTTGCCCCCGCGCAGCAAGAACCGCGCTCGCCACGCCGTCGCCCAGGCCAGCTCGGCCGGTAGCTGCCAGCGTTGGGCCAGCGCAAGGGCGTCCTGCAGGCACGCTCGCGCCGCCTCCTCCTCGCCCTGTGCCGCTTGCACGCGCGCCAGTAATACGTTGGCGCGTACCAGGCCGGCTGCTTCGCCGCTGGCCTCAAAGAGGTCCACGGCCCGTTGCGCCCGCTCGCGCGCATCCGGCAGTCGGTTCCACTCGTATGCCAGCGCGCCTAGGCCCAAGACTGCGCTGCCAATGATGGCCGGCGCCTGCTCGTCGTCGTCCCCGGCAATCTGAAGGATACGGCGATAGAGGGCCTGCGCCTCGCGTAAGCGTCCCTGCTGCCGTCGAAGCCGGGCCAGCGAGCTCAGCGCGCTCGCCGCCAGATAACGATGGCCGGCCGTTTCCGCAAAGCCCACGGCCCGCTGCAGCGCCCGTTGCGCATCTTGCAGCTGTCCGTTTAAGGCATGCGCTTCGCCCAGCGTGAAGGCGGCGATACTGCAAAGGGCCGGCGCGTCACGTTTCTCCAGCGCGTCCAGGGCGCTCCGTGCAAGGTCGGTCATCGTTGCCGCGTCCCCTTGCCGCTGTGCCACGGTCGCGCGGATGAGGGCCAGGTTGCTGTGCTGCGCGTTGACGTCGAACGGTTGCGCCGGATCCTGGGCCAGAATCGCCAGCTGCTTTTCCGCGGCCCGTACATATTTTTCCACCCGCTGGTGCTCGCCGCCCAGCGCCAATACCCAGGCATAGCCCACGGCGTAATTGTGCCGCGCCAGGAGCGCCTCTTCGGGGAGCAGCTCCAGGTAATGGCGGATGGTCACCAGTTTGCCGCGCCGGAATAGACCCTTGATAGCGCGTCCCACCAGCGCCGCAGCGCCGTCGACGTCGCCGGCGGCGAGGGCGTGCTGGATGGCCTGGTCCCACTGCTCGTTTGCGGCGAACCAGTCGCGGGCGCGCGCGTGAAGCGCACCCGCGTCAGGCACAGAATCGTCTTCAGCAGCGCCATTCATTTCTCGGCGGCGCGACAGCTCGCGGCGAAGGAAGGCGTGAAATAGATGATGGTAGCGATACCAGCGCCCTTCGTCGTCCAGCGGCACGAGGAAGAGATTGTCTTTTACCAATCGTTGCAACAATCCGCGGCTGCTCTCAACCGCTCCACCGTCATCCTGAATCAGCGCCTTACAGAGCGGGCTGCAGAAGCGGTCCGCGATGCTGCTCGCCAGCAAAAACCGGCGCACGGTCGGCGGCTGGCGCTCCAATACCTCACGCGCCAGATAATCGAATATGTGACTCTGCTGCGCCGGCGGAATGCTCGGCGCGCCCTCTTTGCCGGTCAAGACCTCGGCGCTGCCGGAACCGCGACCCGCGAGCGCGGCCAATTGCAGACCCGCGATCCACCCTTCCATCTGTCTATCCAGGGCAGCAATGGCCTCCGCCGGCAATTCGAATTCCATGACTTTGTTGAAGAAGGCGGCCGTTTCCTCGGCGCTGAAGCGTAGATCGCCCGCCCGTAACTCCACCAGGTCGTCCGCCGCGCGTAGTCGCCAGAGGGGAAGCGGCGGATCGGCGCGGCTGCTAATCACCAGGTGCACGTGCGCGGGCAACCGCTCCACAAACAGGGTCAGCGCTTCGTGTAGCGCTCTATGCTGCAACAGGTGAGTGTCGTCCAGGACGAGAATGAGTTGGTCGCTCGTAGCCTGCAGCTCATTGAGCAGCGCCGTAACCAGCGCGGCGGTGGGCGGCCGCTGCGCCTGCTCCAGCATGGCCAGCACGCCGGCGCCCAGGCCATCCTGTTCGCCTGCCGTGGACGCGCGCAAGGCGGCGACGAGGGCCGCAATAAAACGGCCTACCTCGTCATCGCTGCGATCCAGCGAGAGCCAGGCGACCGAAGGGCGACCGCCGTCTGCCGGCAGCCGTTCCAACCAGGCGCGCACTAGCAAAGATTTTCCGTAACCCGCGGGGGCGGCGATCAGAGCCAGACGCCGCTCCAGAACCTTATCCAGCCGTTCATAGAGGCGCTGCCGGTCGACGCGTTGCTGGCGGAGGGGTGGGGGAATTATCTTTGTTTTGGGGATCATCTGGACCTCAACTCGCTCCTGCAGTAAGCTGTAACCGCTAAAATGATCGCATGAATTTGGCGACAACGCCAATCCGGAGCAGAATCGCGCACGAGAAATCCGATTTTGCTGAAAAATCGGATTTCTGGAGTCGACAATACCAATGCCATCTAACTTCACCATCACCAACCTGACCCTTCTCCAGAACGGCGAGGAAATCCAGAAGGCAAGCCTCGCCGTGCGCGACGGCCATTTCACCCATGCCGGCCCCGGCGCGGTTGCCGGCAGCGACGACGCGTTGCAGGTGGACGGCGGCGGTTGGCTGGCGGCGCCGGGTTACATCGACGTGCAGCTCAACGGCGCCTACGGGCATGACTTCACGCAAGATCCATCCACCATCACTAAAGTGGCGGCGCGGCTGCCGCAGAGTGGTGTGACCGCATTTTTACCGACCTTCATTACGAGCCCGCTGGATCATTATGCCGCCTGTCTGCAGGCTGTAGCCAGGGCGCGGGACGCGGGCGGCGCAGGAGCGCGCGTGCTGGGCGCGCACGTCGAGGGGCCTTTCCTGAGCCCGCAACGGCCCGGCGCGCACAACCCGCAGCTGATCCGCCCGCCGTCGCCGGAGGCGCTTGCCTGCCTGGAACCGCTGGACGCGGTCACCTTGTTGACGCTGGCGCCGGAGGAGCCGGACGCCCTGCAGGCCGTGCGCCGCTTGCGCCGGCGCGGCGTGACCCTCTCTATGGGGCATAGCATGGCCACTGTGGACGAGGCCGCCGCGGCCGTGGAGGCGGGGGTCAGCGCCGCCACCCACCTCTTCAACGCCATGGCGCCGCTACACCATCGCCGGCCGGGCCTCGTGGGCTTTATCCTCGGCGACGAGCGCGTGCGCTTCGGGTTGATCGCCGACGGCGTGCACGTGCATCCGCGCCTGGTCGCGCTGGCCTACCGTGCAAGGGGCGCAAAGGCCATCGCCCTGGTCACCGACGCCATGGCGGCGATGGGCATGCCGCCGGGAACTTACGCGCTGGGCGACCGGCGCGTGTCCGTGAACGAGAGCAGCGCGCGTCTCGAAGACGGCACGCTGGCGGGCAGCATTCTGCGCCTGGATCAGGCGGTGCGCAACATGGTCGCCTTCGTCGACTGTTCCGCGGCGCAGGCGGTGCAAATGGCCACGGCCACGCCGGCGGCCATGATCGGTGTGGAGGACCGGCTGGGACACCTCCGGACGGGTTACGCGGCCGACTTCGTGCTGCTTGATGAAGCGCTGGCGGTGCAAGCCACGTTTGTGGGTGGGCGGCTACGCTTTGCCGCGCCGGCAAGCGAAAGGCGACTGCAGGGCATAGGGTCGGGCGACCACGCAACGGCCTAGTGGTGGGAGCGGGACGCAGGGAAGCAAAGCAGGCTCTACACACCTGTTGACCATGTGGCGCATGAGCGCCACGCGTAACGCTGTCTGACTGTCGAGCGATTTGCCGAATCGCTTTACATAAGGCGCGTCGCGACCACAGTTCGTTTGTCCCCCGCACAAGCTTTATTGACCGCGCGGTCAACATCGCCTATACTTATGCTAACCATGCGGTCAGTAAAAACGACGGAGGACACTTTTGCCTGTACAACTTTATGAGAAGGACGAGATTTTGGACGCTTGCGTCTCCGTATTCGCACGCGAAGGATATGAAAATGCGTCCACGGCTAATTTGGCGGAGGCGGCAGGCGTTTCTAAGGCGCTCATCTTTCACCATTTCAACAGTAAGAAGGACCTATACCTCTCCATTATCGATCGCAGCTTTGAGCGCGGCCGTGAGGCCCTGGGGATTGACACCATTTCTGAGAGCGATGACTTCTTCGAGGCGCGGGAGCGCTTCAGCATTGAAAAGTTCAACTTTATGAAGAGCAATCCAGTGGCCTATAAGCTGCTGATCGAAGCGTTCTTTGACACGCCGCCCGAAGTTGCTGTCAATATCAAAGAAAGATACGGGGCGCTGATGGATGCGCGGCGTCAGCTGTGGCGACGCCTGTTTGAAAAGGTGCGCCTGCGAGATGGCGTAGACCGCGAGCAGGCCTTTGAACTGATCATGATCACGCTGGACTATTTCGACGAGAAGTACGTGACACGTTTCCTAAGACATGACGAACTGGACGATACGCTCTTGCATCGCTTTCTGCAGGAAAGAAATAGCTTTCTAGAGATGATTCGGTTCGGAATTGAAGCCCAGGATGAGTGATATGGCCAACGATGTGCTTGGATTTTCAGAGATTGACGCCGACCAGGTCGCTGGCGCCGGGGGCAAGGGCGCGGTGCTGGCCCGTCTGTTCCGGCAAGGCTATCCGGTGCCCGACGGCTTTATCATCTTTCCGTCCGCTTTTGAGAACGAACATCTCGCCGAGCACGTCTGGCCCGACGTACGGGCGCGCCTCGACGACATACGCCACAACGGGGATGGGGTGCGGTTCGCCGTGCGCTCTTCGGCATTGAGCGAAGATTCGGCGCGCGCCTCGTTTGCCGGTGAGTTTGAAACCGTTCTCGACGTAAGCAGCGATGAGGAAGTGCGTGAGGCAATCGCCGCCGTCCACAAATCTAAAGACGCGGAACGCGTCAAGGTGTACAGCGAGGTTCACAACATCGACGAGGCGCATGACATTGCCGTTGTGGTCCAGCGCATGATCCCTGCCGACATCTCCGGTGTCCTCTTTACGGCCGATCCGGTCACCGGCAGCTACGCCAGCATGACGGGCAACTACGTGCACGGCCTTGGCGAGCAGCTGGTCTCCGGTGAGACGGATGCCGAATCCTTTAGATTCATGCGACCCGACGGCGATTACGAAGGTCCGCAGGCGCTCGAGAAACATGCCTCAAGCCTCTACGAACTGGCCTTGCGCCTGGAGAAGGACCTGGGCCAGGCGCAGGATATTGAGTGGGCCATCGCCGGCGGGCGTCTCTATCTGCTGCAGGCGCGGCCCATCACTACCCTGTCAGCGGGCAACCTCGATACCTACGAAATCAACGATTCTCTTATGGAAGACGCCTTGTGGATCAACACCAATGTGGCCGAGGCGATTCCCGACGTTTTTACGCCGCTTACGTGGAGCGTCATACGCAAACTGGACGTCGAAACCCAGTTTATTCCCGGCTACTATTTGTGGTCCGGTAACATCGCCGGCAGGGTGTATTCCAACATCAGCCGGCGCGTATCGGCCATTGTGGCCATCACCGGTTGGGATGTGCGGCGAGTTCTGGACCTCCTTGGCGATCTCTTCGGGCGCGCGCCGCAGGAATTGAGCGTTCCCATCTATCCCTTTTCCCGTTTTCGCCTGCTCCGGCAGATGGCACCTAACATGTTGCGCATGATCGCCAACACGGCAAAGGCGACACTCCGGTTGCAGTCGTTTCTCGACGACAATCCGCAATGGGTGCGGCGCATGACGCGGCGCATCGGTGATGTGCAAAACAGCCGGGCGCTGTATACGGTATGGAATGACGAGATGTGGCCTTACATCGTTCGCAGCTGGTGGAGTCACACGGCCGGCAGCGTGCGCCTGGTGAATGTGATGAGCGTGGAGCGGCAACTTTCCGAGCTGGTTGGCGTTGAAGACACGAATACACTGCTGTCCAATCTACGCGGTGAATCTGAGCTGGCTAGCCTGGGGCCGGTGGTGGGTGTTGCCAGGGTCGTCAACGGGCAGATGACGGCCGAGGCGTACCTGGAGCAATACGGGCATCGCGGCCCGCACGAGCTAGAGCTTTCACGGCCCCATCCCGCCGAAGATCCCGAGTGGCTACAAAGGCAGATCGCCGAATTCGATCAAACGCAGATGGACGTAGAGGCGCTTCTCGACCGGCAGCAGGCTCAGTTTGAGGCCGCCAAACGGCGTTTCGACGAGCGCTATCCGCGCAAAACGCGCTGGCTGGACAAGCAGCTGGCCAAAGTTTCTAAGGCCGCCCACCTGCGAGAGGCGGCGCGATCAGAGTTTACGCGGGTGTTTACGGCCATCCGCGCCTTCATGCTGCGCGCGGACGAGCTGACCGGCGCCGGCGATGATATCTTCTTCTACTACCTGGATGAAATCCTGGAACAGCTGGCGGGAAACGTCCCGGCTCCGGCATTTCTTGACGCGCGTAAAGCGAACTACGAGCAGTACAAACGCCTGCCGCCGTTTCCTTCGTTTATTCGCGGTCGCTTCAACCCGTCTGAGTGGGCCCAGGATCCGCGGCGCCGGACCGATTACTACGATCCCACGGCGCCCGTCGAAACGCCGGATTCGCAGCTGCTGAAGGGGGTTCCCGGCGCCGCGGGGCGTGTGCAAGGCGTCGTGCGCATTCTGCAGACGCCGGAGCAGGGGCAGTTGCTGCAACCCGGTGAAATACTTGTGGCGACGACGACCAACGTGGGCTGGACGCCGCTCTTTCCCCGGGCCGCGGCGATTATCACCGACGTCGGCGCGTCGCTGTCGCACGCTGCCATCGTGGCGCGCGAACTGGGCATCCCCGCCGTCGTCGGTTGCGGCCGGGCCACCACGACGCTGCAAAACGGCGATCGCGTGATCGTAGACGGCGGGCGGGGGACGG
>CAYSMQ010000131.1:935-11459 GCA_964432035.1 uncultured Ardenticatenaceae bacterium | reverse complement strand
GAGAGGGAGGACAGAGGACAATGGATCGCGAGCAGTTGATCAAGACCCTTGACGACGCACAATGGCTGGATTTGACGCAAGGGTTGAGTATTTTCACGCCGCCCTGGCCCGGCGAGATGCCTTTGCAAGTGCACTTCTTCAAGCGTCTGACCGGGGCCTGGGGAGGCGGGCAGGGGGCCAATGGACAGTTGATCGAGTGGAGTAACAACACGGGGACGCACCTGGTGGGCCCGCGGGCCTTCCACTCCGGCGCGCGCGCCATTTCCGACATCCCCCTGGACGCGCTTTGTGGTGAAGGCATTGTCGTCGACATATCGGACGCGGTGCAGGATTACGGTCTCTACACCCCGGAGATGATCACGGAACGCGCCACGGTTAAGGAAGGCGACATCCTGATCGTCAATACAGGCTACCATCGCTATGGGTGGGATCAGCCGGACGTACCCAATCCTGAAGCGCAGGGCGGCATCGATAACAAGGAGTTCGGTTATTACGTGCGCCATCCCGGGCCCTCGCCGGAGTTCTTCCAGTGGGCGCTGGATATGAAGCTGAAGCTGATCGGCGTGGACTGCGGCTGCGCCGAGCATCCCATGAACACCAACATACGCTACATGCACGAGCGCGAGTTCGAAAAGGCCGAGGCGCGGCTGCGCGAGACGCACGGCAAGCGTTGGGACGAGCTTTTCCCGCCCGAGTGGTATCACGAGCTGACGCATATTACCATGCCCAAGGCCGGCTTGTTGCTGGTGGAAGGGCTTGGCGGGCAGATTGCGGAGCTAAAGAACGAGCGCGCCTGGATCATGATCCAGCCCATACCATTTATGGAGGTGGAGTCGGCCTGGTGTCGCGCTGCCGCTGTGCGGCCGCCGCAGGAGTCGGACGAGCAGGCCTTTTTCGATTTTATGAACGGTGTGCAGATGCTGGATATGACCCTGCCTTTTAGCGTGCAGACGCCGCAGTGGGCCAACTACGAGCCGCTGAGCATCAAGTACACCAAGCGCGTGGGCGGACAGTATTTTGGGCTGGGCCGCAATAATGCCCACTGCCGCGCCAGCTTTCACCTGGCCTCACACATGGACGGCGAAGTGCACTTCCACGCCGCGGGACGCACCATTGGCGAGATGCCCTTTGAGTATTGGATCGGGCCGGGCGCCATTGCCGACATCTCGGACCAGGTGAGTAATTCCAGCGTGTACACGCCGCAGATGATCGAGAACGCCGTAGATGTGCGCCGCGGCGACATCTTGATTATTAAGACGGGCTGGCACCAATATGGCTGGGACAGCCCCGACTCTGACGAGTTCCGTTATATGATCAAGCATCCGGGACCATCGCCGGACTTTGCCGACTGGTGCATTGAGAAGGAGATAAAGTGGCTGGGTGTGGATTGCGTGGCAATGGAGCATCCCATGAACACTATCCAGCGCCAGTGGCACCCGCGCACGTTCGAAGAGGCTAACCAGAAGCTGATCGAGCAGTACGGCAAGGATTGGGACGAGATGTACCCGCTGGACAAGTATTACCAGGACATGCACCTTAACCTGTTCCCCAAGGGCATCGTGCACGCGGAGAACCTGGGCAAGGAGATCGCGCAAGCCGAAAGCGGACGCTATTACATCGGCGGATTCGTGCAGAAGGGGATGGAAACGGCGTCCATGTGGGGCCGCTTCGTCGCCTTCCATGAGTTGTAAATTAGCGAACCAAAATTAGTGAAATTTGTTTAATTCGTGGCAAAAGGTTTTACATGGGTGCAACGCAGTTTTTTGGCGAACGGATAAGGCGTAATGAAGACCCCCGGTTACTGACCGGGCAGGCGTTGTTTGTGGACGACGTGCATTTGCCGCAGATGGCGCATGTGGCTTTTGTGCGCAGCCCCTACGCGCACGCGCGGCTGGGTGAGATAGACACGTCTGAGGCGCTGGCGCGGGACGGCGTATTGGCCATTTACACCGCCGACGACCTGGGCGATTACTGGCAGCACGGCCCTTTGCTGGTCTCGCCGCCGCCCATCGAGGGCATCGTCTTTCACGAGCGCACCCAGGTGCCGTTGGCCCGCGGCAAGGTGCGCCACATTGGCGAGATCGTGGCCATGGTCGTGGCCCAGTCCCGTTACATCGCCGAGGATGCTGCCGCCGACGTTATGGTCGATTATGAGCCCTTGCCCGCCGTCGTCGACCTGGAGGAAGCGGTCAAAGAGGGTGCGCCCCTGGTGCACGACGACGTGCCGCAGAATGTGGGCGCGCACGTGGTACAGACCAAGGGCGACTACGAACAGGCGCGGTCCAGGGCGGCGCACGTGCTCAAGCATCGTTTTTGGTACGATCGGGGCACGGCGGCAGCCATGGAGAACCGGGGCATCGTGGCCCAGTGGGACCGCAAGGCGCAAAAGCTGACCGTGTGGGACACTACGCAGGCGCCCATCCCCATCCGCAACGGGCTGGCAGGGATGTTGGACCTCTCGCAAAACCAGGTGCGGGTCATCGCGCCCTTTATCGGCGGTGGCTTTGGCCCAAAGATCATGATGTTCTACCCGGAAGAGGTGCTCATTCCCTGGGCCGCCATGCAGCTAGACGTGCCGGTGAAGTGGATTGAAGATCGCTCCGAGAACTTTGTGGCTACCACGCAAGAGCGCGGGCAGTTGCACGAAGCCGAAATCGCCCTGGATGAGGAGGGGCGTATCCTTGGCGTGCACGACATCTTTCTGCACGACGGCGGCGCTTACATGCCTTACGGGCTGACCGTGCCCATCAACAGCCAGTGCACGCTCCTGGGACCGTATCACATTCCCAACTATACCTCCGAGTTTCACGCCCTGTTCACCAACAAGCCCATCGTCACGCCCTATCGCGGCGCGGGTCGCCAGCACGGCGTCTTTGTCATCGAGCGCCTGCTCGATTTCGCGGCGCGCGAGCTGGGCATGGGATTGGATGAAATCAGGCGGCGTAACTTCATCGCGCCCGATGCCTTTCCCTACGACAACGAAATCATCTACCAGGATTTTGCGCCCCTTACCTATGACAGCGGCGACTATGAACCGGTGCTGGATAAAGCGCTGGACATGATCGGTTACCGCGAGTTTCTGGAAACAGAGCAGCCGCGCATGCGCGCCGAGGGCCGGCACGTGGGCATTGGCATTGTCGTCTATGTGGAGGGCACCGGTATCGGGCCCTACGAAGGCGCCCGCGTGCAGGTGCAACCGAGCGGGAAAGTGGCTCTGGTGACCGGCATCGGCACCCAGGGCCAGGGCCATTACACCAGTTTCGCCCAAATCGTCGCCGACCAGGTCGGCGTCGACGTGCGCGATGTGGACGTGGTGACCGGCGATACGGACCAATTCTACTGGGGCGCAGGCACGTTTGCCAGCCGTGGCGCCGTGGTCGCCGGCAACGCGGTCAACGAGGCGGCCCGCGATGTGCGAAAGAAGATTTTGCGCTTCGCCAGCGATCATCTGGAAGCCGCCGCAGAGGACCTTGAAATCGTCGACGGTGAAGTGCGCGTGCGCGGCGCGCCTGACCGGGGTGTGACCCTGGGAGAGCTGGCGCAGTTGGCGAATCCCCTGCGCGGCGCGGTGAAGCCGGGTACAGAACCCGGGCTGGAGGCTACGAACTACTTTGGCCCTGAGCGCGGGGCGACTGCCAGCGGCGCTCACGCCATGATCGTGGAAGTGGACCCGGAGACCATGCTCGTACACATTCACAAGTACGTCGTCGTGCACGACTGCGGGCGCGTCATCAATCCGCTCATCCTGGACGGGCAGATACACGGCGGCGTGGCCCAGGGGTTGGGAAACGCCTTTTTTGAGGAGCTGGTCTACGACGAAGACGGACAGTTGCTGACAGGGACGTTTATGGACTACCTGCTACCCACGTCGCTGGACGTGCCGCCCATAGACGTGGGCCACGAAGTGACGCCGTCGCCGCTCAATCCTCTGGGCGTCAAAGGGGCCGGAGAAGCGGGCGCCATTCCTGTGGGTCCGTTGTTTGCCCAGGCGCTGGAAAGTGCGCTGGCTATCCCGGGCCTGGAAATCCGGGAGATTCCGCTGAAACCCAGCCGCCTCTGGAGCCTGGCGCAGGAGGTAACCTAAGCAACTGATTTATATCCGTGTTATATTGCGTTTTTCTGCTGTTAGCTGTTAGACTTGTAGGGAATTTCGGAAGCGGTTACGCGTGGAGGAGGCAAGAGGATGAAGCAGTTAAAAGGACTGTATAAGCTCGCACGACCTTTCAACGCCTTGAGCGGCGCGTTAGCCGTCTTTATGGGAGGATACGTTGCGGGAACCGGGGAGTGGCTAAACGTTGCTCTGGCGGCTGTGGTCGCCTTCATGGTGACAGGTGCGGGGAATGCGTGGAACGACTATCTAGACATCGAAATCGACAAGATTAACCAGCCGCACCGCGCCTTGCCGGCCGGTTATGTTAGCCCCCGAGCGGCGCTGATCCTTTCGCTGGTGCTCACAGCATTCGCCTTGGCCATTGCGGCGTTCATTAACTTACCTTCGTTCTTAATTGTCCTCGTCTTCAGCATCATCCTGTATATCTACTCCTGGAAGCTGAAGAGCACGGTACTCATGGGTAACTTGACGGTCGCCGTTACGTCGGCCATGACCGTCATATTCGGCGGCACGGCAGCCGGAAATGTGCGACCGACCTTGTGGCTGGCGGTCATAATCACCACAGCCATATTGGGCCGCGAGGTGCTGAAAACGATTGCCGATTATGAGGGCGACCTGCGGCAGCAGGTGAACACGATTGCCACCGTGTGGGGTAAGCGCACGGCGCGCATCTTTTTCTATGTGACGACGGGCCTGACGGTTTGGGTCATGCTCGTGCCCTATCTGATCAAGATTTACCGGGAAGAGCTGTCGTTTTGCACTGTGCTTAACGTGTGCAGCATTTTCGCCCCGTTTGCGGATGTGCTACCGGTTTATAATCCGGTGTACGCTTATATCGTGGCCTTTGGCGTCTTTCCCGTCGTGGTGTACGTGATGCTGCAAGTGAAACGCGGCGTGCCCGGGCGGCGCCTGGAACAGTTGAGCCAGATTCTGAAGTATGACTTTTTGGTCTGGTTTGTGGCTGTTATTTTTGGGGCGACGGGCTAGTCGCCTACCTCCGGCATCTGTGGTTGCTGCAGTGTGGTGCGCCCGTTCAAGAACCAGGCCTGGCTGCTGAAGGGTGCTTCACCATCAGGCACCGATTCTTGCAGGGACGCCGCCGCTTTGTAGGTTCCGTCCTTCTGTAGCCAATACCCTTTGGCGACATCCCGCAATTGCACGTCGAGTATATTCTCCACGATTTCCTGACGGAGAATCGGATCTTCTACGGGGAACAACACCTCCACACGGCGCTCAATATTACGCGGCATCAGGTCGGCGCTTCCCACGTATAGGTCTGGCTCGCCGCAATTATGGAAGTAATAGATGCGGCTGTGTTCCAGGAAACGGCCGACGATGCTCAGGGCGCGGATGTTTTCGCTCACGCCCTTGATACCGGGGCGCAGGCAACAGATGCCGCGTACGATGAGGTCGACGGTTACTCCGGCTTGAGAGGCGGTGTATAGGGCGCGGATCATGCCCGCGTCCACCAGGGCGTTGAGTTTGAGCACGATGTAGCCGTCGGACCCGTGTTGCGTTTCGCGACCGATGAAGTTGAGAATCTTTTGCCGCAGATTCACCGGGGAGACGATAAACTTGCGATACGTTTCCTGCAACGAATAGCCGGTGAGGTAATTGAATAGCTCGCTGGCGTCGGCGCCGATGTCCGCATCCGCGGTCAGAAAATCGAGATCACCATAGACGCGGGCGGTCGAGGCGTTGTAGTTGCCGGAGGCGGCGTGCACATAGCGCTGGATGCCGTCCCGCTCGCGGCGCACGACGAGGCATACCTTGCAGTGTGTCTTGAGGCCGATCAGGCCATAAGCCACATGCACGCCGGCTTTCTCCAGGGCGCGCGCCCATTCGATGTTACTCTCTTCGTCAAAGCGCGCTTTCAGCTCTACCAGCACTGCCACCTGCTTGCCGTTTTCTCTGGCGCGCATGAGGGCCTGTACGACGGGCGGATCGGGGCCCACGCGGTAAAGGGTCATCTTGATTGCCAGGACGTGGGGATCTTCCGCTGCGGCCTTGATAAAGTCGATTACCGGGGAGAAGCTATCATAGGGACGATGAAGAAGGACGTCCTGCCGTTTCAGAATATTGAAAATGGAGTCCGCGCTGCGAAGGGGAGACGGCGTCGCCGGAACGAAATAGTCGTCCTTTAGGTCAGGCCGTTCCAGGCGATGTAGTTGGTTGAGATTGCTCAGTCCCACCGGCCCGTCGACGGTATAGACGTCGTTTGACCCGATTTGCAGATTCGTCATCAGAATGTCGCGGATCCAATCGGGCATCGTCTCGTCAATCTCCAGACGCACCACAAAACCAAAATGCCGTCGCCGCAAGCTTTCCTCGATGGTAAGTAGCAGGTCGTCGGCTTCTTCTTCCTGGATTTCCATATCCGTGTTACGCGTGACGCGAAACGCGTGCGCGGTAACGATCTCCATGCCGGGGAAGAGGCGGTCCAGATTAGCGGCGATGATTTGCTCCACCCACACGAATTTCAGCACAGGCGGTGTGAGCAACTCGTCCGGATCGAGCGGTTTGAGGGGCACGAGGCGGGGCAGTGTGGAGGGAACCTTGACGCGGGCGAAGCGCGTTTCGCCAGAACGTGGATCGCGAATGACGACGGCGAGGTTGATGCTCAGGTTGGAAATGTGCGGAAAGGGGCGTCCGGGATCGAGCGCCAGCGGCGTGAGCACGGGGAAAATTTCGCTTTCGAAGTAGTCGGCGAGCCGCTCCTTGCGCCTTGGCTTCAAATCTGAATAATTCTGCACGCGGATGCCGGCTGCGAACAGCTCGGCATGTAGCTGGCGCCAGGCGATCATCTCGCGCTCCAGCAAGGCGCTGGCGGCGCGGTTTATAGCCACGAGCTGCTCGCGCGGCAGAAGTCCGTCGGGCGGACGGTCGTTAATGCCCAGCAGGACTTGCTGCTTGAGCCCGGAGACGCGAACCATGAAGAACTCGTCCATGTTGGACGCCGTGATGGACAAGAACTTCACCCGTTCTAGCAAGGGGTGTTCTTCGTTAAAGGTCTCGTTAAGCACCCGTTCGTTGAAGCTGATATGGCTCAGCTCGCGGTTAATGAAGAAAACCGGGTTCTTTAACTCTTCCGTTGCCGTGGTATTATTAGTCATCGTTCGACCTGGGCGCCGGTGGAATTGGCGCTGTTGAGAGAATTGCGACTAAGCACTCTTCATACTTTATAAGTTTCGTGGCCTTCTGTCCATCCTTTGGGGAGGGTTGCCGAAAAACGGACGCTGATATGATTCGCTTTGCTTTCTGTTTGCTCTGCGTCAGTGTGATAGCCTTCACAGCCGCCTGTGGTGGGGCGCCCGCCTTACCCACGGCGGCAGCGCCGGCGGCGGGTGTTACCGCCGGCGCGCAGGCGCCGGAGGCGGAAACGACCGGACAACTGGCCCCCACGCCGACGCTGATGGCGGCGGAGCCGGAAGGGACGTCCACTGCGCCGGCGCCCACGCCTGAACCTGAGCCGTCGCCGACGCCCGAGCCGACTCGCTGGCGTGTGCACGTGGCGCCGGGCGTGCCCGCAGACCTTGCGGCAGCCATGGACGAGGTTCTTCAGCAACATCCCAATACCTTCGCGCCAGCAGGCGAGGGAGAGGAGGCGGATGTCACGCTAATGTTAGAGGGCAGCGACCCGCTGGCGACCTGGGTCTACGCCGTCGTCGTACCCTTCGCCACGCTGGATGATTCCACGACGTTTGCCGATTTGCAGACCAACTGGCGCACGGGGGCCGCGCCTCAGGCGCTCGTCGATCAATATAACGGGCCGCTCCTGACCGGGCTTTGGGGTGAAGGCGACGCGCGACAAGTCGATTCTCAACAGCTTGTGGACCAGCTGTGGCAGCAGCGCCCGGCGTGGAGTCTGACGCCCTTTCACCGGCTGGAACCCAGCCTGAAAGTGTTACCCGTCGACGGCGTCTCGCCGCTTGACGCCGATTTTGATGCCGGCGACTATCCCTTTACGTTTGACTTTGGCTTGCAAGGAGAGCACGCAGCCGTGTCCGCCTTGCGCGAGGCGTGGCGTGAGCCGCGGTCCAACTACGACGCCGGTCGCATCACGCGTGTGGCGATGACGGGCGTTACAGCCCTCGTGCGCGCCACAGCCTACCAGATGGAGATTCGTGGCATTTCTTATCCCGGGGAAGAGGTCAAGGCCGTGCTACGGGCCGCCGACGTGGCGCACGTGAGCAACGAGGTGTCTTTTGTTCCCGATTGTCCGCCGCCACACTATATTGGCGACCCGGTTTTTTGTTCCAGCCCGCGCTATCTGGCGCTGCTGGAGGAGCTGGGCGTCGACGTGGTGGAGCTGACGGGCAACCATCTCAACGACTGGGGCGCGCAATACGTGCCCTATAGCCTGGACCTCTATGACGATGCGGGTATGCGCACCTTTGGCGGCGGGCGTGACCTGGCGGAATCGCAACAGCCGCTAATTGTGGAGCATAATGGCAACCAGTTGGCCTTTATCGGCTGCAATCCGGTGGGGCCGCCGGGCGGCTGGGCCACGGCGGAGCGCGCGGGCTCTGCCCCTTGCGATTACGAAGCGCTGCACGCGCAAATCGGCGAACTGCAGGCGGCGGATAATCTGGTGATTGCCACGCAGCAGTACCAGGAGATCTACCATTACGCGCCAACGGCACAGCAGCAGGAAGATTTCAGGGCGTTGGCCCAGGCCGGCGCCGACGCGGTCAGCGGTAGCCAGGGCCATCACGCGCAGGGCTTCGACTTCCATGAGGGCGCATTCATTCATTACGGGTTGGGCAACCTTTTCTTCGACCAGATGGACATGCTGGGCACGCGGCAGACGATGGTGGACGTGTATACGGTTTACGATAATCGTTTGTTGAGCGTGCAGCTGTGGACGGGCCTGATTGAGAATTACGCGCGCCCGCGGCTGATGAGCCAGGACGAGCGGCGGGACCTCATGCAGACGCTTTTTGAGGCGAGTGGGTGGTGACCTTCCCGTACGAATAGCGGGCGAGGCGTGGGCGCGGTCCGAGACCGGCCCGAGCGAGTTAAATCCACTAGCGGTCAGCGGATAGGTGGTCGGATACGGCGCGGAGACCGAGAAGATAGCTGCGCCAGCCAAAGCCGCTAATTTGCCCGAGGCAGACGGGAGCCAGGACGGAGGTGCGCCGGAACCGTTCGCGGGCGTGAATGTTAGAAAGGTGCACTTCCACGCAGGGTAAATCGACGGCAGCGACGGCGTCGCGCAGGGCGTAGCTATAGTGGGTGAAGGCCGCGGGGTTGATGAGCACGCCGGCGGCCCAACCGCGCGCCTCGTGCAAGGCGTCAATCAGCGCGCCTTCGTGATTCGATTGAACGATGCGCAGCTGTAGGTCGTGGTCTGCGGCGAAGGCTTGGAGCGCGGCGTTGATGTCGTCTAACGTCTCGCTGCCGTAGACGTCGGGCTCCCGCGTCCCCAGTAAGTTCAGACTCGGTCCGTGCAAGACGAGGATATTGGTCATGGGGTCTGACACTCCTGTAGCGTTTGCAGTACCGCGTCGTGCGCGACGTCCGGCGTCACGAAAACATCGCCCACGTCACGCAGAAGGACAAAACGCAATTGCCCGCGCACCTTCTTCTTGTCGCTACCCATGGCTGCCAGCAGGTCGTGGGGCGGCAAAGAAGCGGGGATGCGCGTGGGCAGGTAGAGGCGTTCTAGGATTGTTTCGAGGCGCGCTTGCAGCGCCGCGTCGCAGTGACCTAACCGGGCAGAGAGATTGACGGCGGCGACAAGGCCCATGGCGACGGCAAAGCCGTGGCTGACACCATAATCGGAGACGCGCTCGACGGCGTGCGCGAAAGTGTGGCCCAGATTGAGAATAGCGCGGCGTCCTTGTTCGTAGGGATCGCTTTGCACCACGTCGCGCTTGACGGCGATGGCGGCAACGATGAGGTCGACGAGGCGCTGTTCCTGGCCCGGCTGAAAAAGGCGTTCCTGGCGCCAGTCACCGTCCTCCACGAGCGACAGCAGATTATCACCGGCAATGAGAGCGTGCTTGACGACTTCGGCCATACCGGCCGAGAATTCCGTCGTGGGCAACGTGCGCAACGTGCCCACGTCGGCAAGGACGGCAGCCGGTTGTTTGAAGGCGCCCACAAGGTTTTTCCCCTGGGGCATATCCACGCCCGTCTTGCCGCCCACGCTGGCATCGACCATAGCCAACAGGCTTGTGGGGCATTGTACCAGTCGCACGCCGCGCATGTAGGTGGCGGCGACAAAGCCGCCCACGTCACCCACCACGCCGCCGCCCAGGGCCACGACAGTCGCGCTGCGGTCCAGCCCGGCTTCCAGGAGCTGCTCGTACAGACGATGCACCGTGTCCAGCGTCTTGTGCCTTTCCCCGGCCGTGAAAGTGGCGGCGCAGGCGGCGTCGGGAGCCAGAAGCGGGCCATAGAGGGGACCC
>CAYSMQ010000131.1:0-925 GCA_964432035.1 uncultured Ardenticatenaceae bacterium | reverse complement strand
GACCCACGTTGCTATCGGCGATGACGGCCAATTCGCCGCCCGCAAGCGGCGCCAGCGCTTCCAAGTGGGGTAGAAGGTCGCGCCCCACAATCACATCATAACTGCCCTGCGGGTGGGTGACCGTCAGCCGCTGGGAAGGGGGCGCTTCCCGGGCAAGCGGCGGCACCGCGAACGTTTCTATCAGTTCGGCCACGACCTGGGCCGGGCTCTTTTGCGCCGTGTCGATCTGGGGAAACTGCCCGTACGCTTGGGCCCGTTGTTCCAACAACTGCGCCACGCGTTGCGCAGGCTGTGGCACATCTAGAAGCGGTCGGCGCGCTCCGTCCGTGGAGATACGCTCCAGAATTTCCTGGGCCGGGGCATTGAGGCAGACGACGAGGCTGTCGGGCTCCAGCGCGGCGGCGTTCTCTGGATCCAGCATGAGGCGCCCGCCCGTGCCGATGACCAGGCCGCTCAGCGGCGCTAGCTCAGCCGCCACCTCTCGCTCCAGCTGCCTGAAATGGTGCGCGCCATCGTCGGCGAAGATGTCCGCTATCGACTTTGCGGCGCGTTGCACGATCAGTTCGTCGGTGTCCACAAACGCACGCCTCGTGCGCGCTGCCAGCATGCGGCCGACCGTTGTCTTGCCTGTGCCCATAAATCCTGTCAATACGATGTTCTTCACGCCGTTGTCCTCGTCACTATTTTGCGAGCGCCGGGCTCCATTATAGCCAAGATGGAAAGATTCGAAATTTGTTTGCAGGAAAGCGGAACTTTTTAACGCCTCCCGTCGTCTTATGGGTGAAAGAGCGACGTAAAACGTCAGGCCGTATAGGCTAATAACAATGTCAAGAAGGAGACTCTGAAATGTCACAGTTGAATCGTAAGAACACCCTGTTTGTCGTCGTCCTGTTAGTGATGGGCATCTTGCTTGCTGCCTGCGCGC
>CAYSMQ010000130.1:0-11480 GCA_964432035.1 uncultured Ardenticatenaceae bacterium | reverse complement strand
GGTGCCCTGGCAGGAGACGTCGAAATGATGGGTGGGCCGGATGTCGTCTACCGAACGCTGTAGATTGTAGTCGAATCGCTCGGCTATCTCGGTTCGAATGGTCTCCTTCTCCTGCCCTTGTCGCGCCAGGTAGATGGCCAGGGCCGTGGCCTGCGCTCCCTTGATGCCTTCGGGGTGGTTGTGTGACACTTCCGCGCTGCGACGGGCCTCGCGCAAAACGGTCTCTTCGTCGTCGAAAGCGAGTCCCACAGGACTGACGCGCATGGCGGAGCCGTTGCCCCAACTGTTATACGGTTGCGGTTCTTCGGCGAAGATCCAGCTGATGAACGAGCCGCCATAGCCCGCGTTGGGATGGCGTCGGCCGAATTGCTGTAGCGATGCCGCGTAATCGCCATCGCCCAGAATGGCGTGCGCCACGGCGACGGTCAGCACCGTATCGTCCGTGAAGCGCGAGCGTGGTTGAAAGAGCGGAAAGTCGGTGGTCTTAATCGGTCGTCGCTCGTAGACCGAGCCGATGATGTCGCCGGCAATTGCGCCCCACATGGTTGCCTTCCTTTCGCCAGTCACTGGCGTGTCATTGCGGTTGCTTGCTACGGATTTTCTCAGTATAGAGCATCGTTCTGTTGCATCAAGCCATTCTTTCAAGCCGCAGGCCGTTGACCCCACACCCCCTTTCACATATGATCGGGCCATGCTGTCTACGCTGCGCAAGATCGGCGTCCTTCTGTTTCTTTGCCTGCCGGCTGCTGTGTCCAATTCTGCTTCGGCTACTGCTGTGCGCCCCGCCGCTATCCCCGAATCGTTTGAGCTATTCTTCTCCGCGCGCGGCGTCGCCGTCTACGGTAACGAAAGCGAGGTGGGCGCCGAAGAGTATGTGCAAATCGTCGATCTGAGCGCCGGTGCGCGCCTGCATCTGTGGCACGGCGCTATCGTCGACAGCGGTGTCGGCGAGGGCCAGTACGGGGGCGCCAGCCCGCGCATCGAGCGTCACTATCTTCCCGACGTGTGGTTGGCCCTGGAGCCATCCCAGCCGCAAATGTTGTGCCTGGCCAACGGCCAGTTCTTTCGCGACACAATCAACGGCATGTGGGTCAATCCCACGGAACTGGCCTTCCCGCTAAAGAGCGACGGCGTCGTGATTAGCGAAGGATACGAGCAACGCCGGTTCCGCTGGCATCGCGCCATGCTGGAAATTTGGGACGAGCATGCGGCGATTTCGGCGTTTAGTAGGCTGTCGTTTAACACCTCGAGTGCGCCCGACATCGTCGTGGGTCTCGGCGCAAGTGCGCGCGTACGCCCCACCGAAGAACTGGGACGCACGTTCATTGGCCTGGGCGACGGCGATGGCGACGGTTTGCAGGAGCGTCTGTTCATCTACAGTGGGGCCGCGGCGACGCAGGCGCACGCTGCCGCCGTGCTGCGCGAGTTTGGCGCGCAGGCGATTATGATGCTGGACGGCGGCGGGTCTGCCCAACTTTCCTGCGGGGGCGCCGGCTACATCCGCCGCGTGCGTCCCTTGCCGCAGATGATTGCCACCATTGCCGCGCCATCGCAAACGCCGACGCAATCAGAGATTACGCCGACGCCCGAACCTTATCTCAAATTTTTCGAAGAGACGCTGTCGCGCTGGCTGCGCCTCCTCGACGTCAAACGGTAAGCGTGGCTGTAATCGAATTAAAACATAATAGACCGTACAAGGAGTGGAGCATGACAGAAAACATAGAAGCGGCGCTGGCCGATCTGCGAAAAGATATCGTGGGCATCGACCAGCCCGTGCCCTTACTCGACGGCACGCACCGGCCCTGTGTGTTCCTGGACAATGCCGCCAGCACGCCGGCGTTGGGCGCCGTAAAGCGAAAAGTTGACGAGCTGCTCTGCTGGTACTCCAGCGTCCATCGTGGCGCCAGTTTCAAGTCTCTTCTTTCAACAGAAGCCTACGAGCAGGCCCGAGACATTGTGGCCCAGTTCGTGGGCGCGGACGAGGAGATGGACGTCGTCATCTTTGGCAAAAACACGACGGAAGCGGTGAACAAGCTGGCCCATCGCCTGCCGCTGGCGCCAGATGACGTGGTCATTACCACCGTCATGGAGCACCACTCCAACGATCTGCCCTGGCGCCAGCGCGCGAAGGTCGTCTACCTTTCCTTGCGTGACGATCACTCTCTCGATCTCGAGGATCTGGCGCAGAAGCTGGAAGAGAACCGGGGGCGCGTGCGCCTGGTGGCGACGACGGGCGCTTCTAACGTCAGCGGCTACACACCGCCGATTTACGAGATGGCTGCGCTGGCCCACGAGCACGGCGCGCAAATCTTCGTCGATTGCGCGCAGCTGGCGCCCCACCGCCGCGTGCACATGGGACCCGCCGGTTCTGCCCGGCGCCTGGATTACGTGGCGCTTTCGGCGCACAAGATGTACGCGCCGTTCGGCAGCGGCGCACTCATCGGGCCACGCCAGACCTTCGAGCAGGGGGCGCCTGAATACCGCGGCGGCGGGACCATCGACCTTGTGACATTAGACGAGGTGCGCTGGGCTGCCCCACCTGAGCGCGACGAGGCGGGCAGCCCTAATCTGCTGGGCGCCGTGGCGCTTGCTGCCAGCATGCGCGTTCTGCAGGCCACGGGCATGGAGGCCATCGCCGAGCATGAAAAACAGCTGACGGCGTACGCGCTGCGACGCTTGCAGGAGCTGCCCGAGGTGACCGTGTATGGCTCGGCCGATCCGCAACGCCTTGACGACCGGCTGGGCGTTATCTCCTTTAATGTGCGCGGCATGGACCACGGCAAAGTGGCTGCCATCCTGGGGTTTGAGGGCGGCATCGCCGTGCGCCACGGTTGCTTTTGCGCGCACCCGTACGTTGTGCAGCTTTTGGGGTTGGATGAAGCGGAGAGGAGCGCCTTTCGGCAACGGGTCTTAGAAGGAGATCGCAGCAATATGCCGGGGCTCGTGCGCGTGAGCTTTGGTTGTTACAACACGCGTGAGGACGTCGATCATCTCGTGCAAATGCTGGAACGGATCTGTGCAGGCGACTTTAGCGGAGAGTATGTGTTAGATCCCGGCTCCGGTACTTATCTGCCGCGACAGTTCGATATGTCCCTTATAAAAAGTTCGTTCCACATCTAACAGCAGCTACTGCCAACGTTTGCGGGCGCTAAACCTCGAGCTTAGTGTAGCGGACGGCGCATGGGCTCTGAACGGTTGCGCCGGCGGGAGGGAAGCGCGTGACTCGGAGCGCGGTCATGCTGCAAGCGGTTGATAATGGCCTTGAGCCCGTTACTGCGTCCGAAACTGAATGCGTAGCGAATGATATGTAGCCACATGATGACGTGCGAGAGGTATCCTCTCAAGCCGGGTTGCTTCTCCGGGCGCATGGCGTGCGTCACACCGTGCCAGGGGATCTCTTGTGTGGCAAATCCATAGAACCAGGCATGCAGATTAAGTGCCGTCTCCAGGCTCCAGCCAGCGTTGGGTAAGCCTATACTGTCCTGGAATAGCGACCAGCGCAAGCAGCGTTGACCGCTTAAGAAGGGCAGATAGCGGTGCATGACGTCGGTGGAGGGTCGCCCATTCTGGAAGAGGCCCATTGTCATGGCGCATTGGCCACGACGCACAGGGCGGACCAGGCGTTCAATATGTGAAGGCTCAATTCCCCGCAAGTCGGCGTCCAGAAGGACCACGATATCGCCCGCGGCATGCTCGGCTCCCGCGTTTATGGCGCCGGCTTTTCCCTGATTCTCTTCGAGCTGAAGAAGATGGATGCGGTCATCGCGGCTTTGCCATTGGCGCACGACGGTTGGCGTTGAATCTTCTGAGCCGTCGTCGACGACAACAATCTTCGTAATGTAGCGCGCCTCACTCGCAGCCTGTAAAACGGTTGCAATTCGATCGGCTTCATTGTATGCAGGAATGATGACAGTGATCGGTATGCTGGATCGCGTAATAAGATGGGGGTTCATATTCGCCAAGGCTATCTCCTCCTAGCTCAGTCCGAGACGATTTTTTAGGTGGTGCCACTGCTTCTGAACGTACGCCTTCACCGGATGCGTCCACTTTCCGGTAGGCACACCTTGCCGAATGCAGTGTAACAGATCCTGGGGGGTATTGACTAATTGGAAGGGAACGTCCTGCCAGGCGGCGCCAATGTCACGTAAGAGGTGGGCATCAGAACCGGCGCTCATCGGCAGGTCCCGTTCCTCAGCCCACTCGGCAGCGGCGTCATTCCAGCGGGGGCGTGATATACGCGCGTTGTATGTCTCTACGATGTCGATATTATGTGCAATTTCCTCGCGGGCCACGGGATCCAGGCGCAAGCGCTTGAGAGGATCGAAACCGTGCGGTAGCAACACGAGTCCACCTTGCTCGTGAATTTGGTGCACTGTCTCGCTGGGGCTTAAGCCCGGTTCAATTCGTTCTTGCAGGTACAGGCCGATGATTTCACCCTGATCCGTCAATATCTCCTCACCCACAATAATGACGAGTTCAAGATCGGGATCATTCTCAACAGTCTCTTGTAGCTCTTGCGCGCCGCGCACTTCGTCGTGATCCGTAATTGCCTGTACACGGATGCCCTGCTCCAGACACTTCACCGGTATGAGGTCCAAGGGCGTCATGCAATCGGCTGAGACTTCCGTGTGGCAGTGCAGATCGATTTTCATGTCTCAGTATCATCCTCTTTGTGCTCGGTCGTCTGCGGTAGCCACAGGTCGATGGCTCCTTCAATGACGTCTATTTCTATCATTTGCTCTTCTGGTATCTCAATCTGATAGGGGCGTAATTCATCTTCTTTCGCCGAACCACGGTCTTGCCGCGCTTCGGGTGGCCATATCTCCGCATCATAGTGAATGCTAAAGCCGGTCCAGAGGAATTTTATCTCACGCGCCCTCTCTACGGTAACGGACTCCATTTCTGAGAGTCCCCCGTTGGCCATGCTAAATGCGTACTCCAGAAATCCCTCGCGGCTATCCTTGCGAACGCGCACGACATCGAGCAGACCGTCTGTGGGATCTGCGTCGGGCGCAAACTTCAAACGGGGACCGACGGCGGTCGTGTTGAGAATCTCGACAAGCAGGTAATTCTCGGAAAATTGCCGGTCATCAATCCAAAGCCGACCGCTAATAGCATAATCCTTGGACAGCGTGCTACGGAACGCTTCTAACCCACGCATAATGCTCTTGCCTCTTTCGGGCCGGTAGGATTGCAGCATATCGGCAAAGAAGCCAAAGCCCGCGCCCTCGAGGAAATATTGTGTGCCCCACGGCCCCTGGATGCGACCCAGATCGTACGTCAGCTCTCGAGGATTGGATAGGCCCTTAATGATGTCGAGTGGTTCTCCTTTCAATCCGAGCGCTCCACCAACGTTGTTGGCAGTGCCCATGGGAATGGGGGCGATCGGTTTCTTCTGGTTGATCAGGCGTGTAATGACACCGCGTAGCGTGCCGTCGCCTCCCGCTGCCACGATAAGACCGTCGGCATGGTTCAGTGCTGCGTCCAGGTCTTCCTCATTGCGTGTGGGGCGGTAAACGGGCTCAAAGCCGGCGTCGCGGATGGCGTCCAGCGCCTCTTCGACGTCCAGCGTCCAGCTGCCACCCGCGTTTCGGTTAAATATCAGTGTGGCTTGCATGTGCAGTCTCCACTTCTGTCTTTTCGCTTTGTACTTCACCCTCGCCGCGCCATAGGAAGAAATAGACGATGGCACCGAAGAGGATGGGGATAAAAATGGCGGCGATTCTAAAGATAGCGACGCCGGCGACCGCTGCATCGGTGGCGATGCCGGCCGTGGAAGCCAAAAAGCCGACCATCGTGGCCTCGGTCACGCCCAAGCCGGCGGGAATGGGAACGATGCGGCCGAGCATCGTGGGCAGAATGTATGCCAACGCGAGCGCAGGATAAGATACGCTGGTGCCCAATCCCTGCAGCGCAAAGCCGAGTACGATGATGAAGAAGGCGAATGCCAGTGCAGTCGTAATCAGTCCTATCGCTAATATTTTAGCGTCTAATACTTTCGGCAGAGAATCGAGAAAGTTGCGCCACTGGTCGCCAAAATTAAATCGTTGCGCCACGCTTGCAGCTAATTGATCTATACGCGACCGGGTTGGTTCAAGTAGCAAAAGAAGGGCCACAACACCAAGCGCGGCAAGAATTATGATTCCCGGCAAACGGGCTTGCGGATACCATAGCGCGGACATAAGGCCCAGGCCGACGAAGAAAAGCTGGTCAAATAGGCTATTGGCCAACACCGGCACGCTTCCCTCGCTTACGGGTACGCCGATCTGTTTCAGTAATCCAGCGCGCGCTGCCACACCACCAGGCAACACGGTCGCGCCCTGTCCTGCTACATAGGTCTTGATTGCCGTCACAAATGGAAGGTCAGTGGCAAACGGCTGCAGGAGAAAAGTAAAACGAGTTGCCTTGAGGAAGAGCGTAGCCAGGGCAAGCATGACCATGACCGGCGCGAGGCCATAGTTAAAGCGGCGCAGGGCAGCGATTACCTCTTCTCCGTTAACGTATCTTACGGCGGCCCAGACAACGCCTACGAGTATGGCGAAGTGTAGCGCATACTTAAGATAGTTTCGCTCATTCTCTTGTTTCAACGTTATGTTTCAACCCTTTCGTTCACAATTGTACGGCTCTAAGGCAGTGTTCTGCAGCAATTATAGTCACCGCAATTTTGAATAAGGTCTATCGCGGTTACAGAAGCGTGGCACATAAACGGATACATTTCGGCTTCGAAGGCTAACACTACGGATAAAAGTTGATAGTATGGATTAGATACGATCATGGCTTCCGTTTTGGCCAATTGGAAGTGAATTGGAGAAATATAATGAGGTCGGACGAACGTGAAGGAACGGCCCGCGCGACGGTGACAGACGGCGAACGTTTTATCCGCCGCGCCTGGATTGTGGCGGCAATTGCCGTCCTCGTCATTGTGACACTGTTTGTTGTGTGGCGAGCACATAGAATTCTCCTGGTCCTCTTCGCCGGGGGACTGCTGGCAGTGTTCTTGCACAGCGTCAGTGATTGGATTCACAGTCGGACGCCCCTTTCGCGCCGCTTTGCCATGTTCGCCGCGCTTGCCGGCCTCCTGATCCTTATTGTCCTCATTGGCTGGCTCGCGGCCCCGTCCATTGTAGAGCAGGCGGCACAATTGGGTCCGGCGTTGATGGATGCGGTTAACGCCATTGAAATGCGCCTGGATGCCTTGCCTCTGGAGCAGATTCAAGACGGCGCGGCCGGAAACCTCATGGACCAAATCGGCGGTTTGGGCACGAATCTACTAGGCCGCGTCACCAATTTCTTTTCTACCACCGTCAACTTGTTGGTGGAGTTCGTGGTTATTCTCTTTGTCGGCATCTATTTTGCCTATCAGCCAGGGACTTACTTGAAGGGCGTCCTGACCCTGGTTCCGCAAGAACAGCGCGCCGACATGCGCGAGGCGCTGGTAGAGGTTTATCAGAGCCTGCGCTGGTGGCTCGTCGGCCGGCTCGCAGCCATGATCATTCTGGCTACGATGGCGACGATTGGCCTGTTGCTGCTGGGAATGCCTTTGGCGCTGCTGCTGGGTGCGCTTGTCGGTATACTTGAATTCATTCCCTATTTGGGACCGGCGCTGGCGATCGTGCCCGCGCTCCTGATTGCCTTAGGAATCAGTCCCACGCAAGCGCTATACGTTCTGCTCTTGTATTTAGGGTTGCAGGTTTTAGAGAGCTATATCCTGACGCCTATCATAGAACAACGTGTGGTTTCCGTCGCTCCCGTGCTTTTGATTGGCACGCAGCTCATATTAGGCACGCTATTCGGATTCTGGGGCCTTCTGCTTGCACCGGCGTTAATCGTTGTAAGCCGCGTCTTCATTAAGAAGTTTTACGTTGAAGATACGCTCGGCGATCACAGCGTGACATATATTTCGGAAGACCATGAAGAAGAGGAAACCTAGCGGTTGGCTGCTCTTTGAGGGGGCGGAACGTACGCGCCGCCCCCTGCAAGGTATAGTCGCGCTAGGCAAGCGCTTGTAGATCTTGTTCGGTCACGGACCGCGCCTGCGGCTTCTCGCGCCGCAACATTTGCCGGATGACGCGCCAGAGGATTGAAGGCGACATGAGGGCGGTCGCCGGGCGCATCAGGTGATTGACGTCCAGAAAGGCGCGCCGCACGGTGTCGTCGTGGGGAATGGCATCCATGACCCGGTCTGTATACCAGTAGGTGAAGCGGTCCATCAGACCAGGCTCAGATCCACCTTCGGTGCCAGGCCAGGCCAGATCGGCGCCGGTGGTCAGCAGCCAGACAGGTTTGGTTACGCGCGCCACCGTTTTCTGGAACTTCCGCGCCAGGCCCTGCAAGTTGTCCCCGGCTTTCTGGAGCTCCTCATCCAGCGCCACTGCGGTCATGGCCGACATGGTCATCCCCTGTCCATATACGGGATTGAAAGCGGCGAAGGCGTCGCCGACGATCACGAATCGCTCAGGCCAGGGGGAAACGGCTTCGTAGTGGCGCCAGCGATTCTCGGTGCGACGATAGCCGTAGGGCGGCGAAAGCGGCTCGGCTGACTCCACGGCTGTATAGAACAGCGGGTCGATGCTGCGGGCGTAGGCCATGAAACCTTCCTCGTCGGTCGGTGGGTAGTCCCTGTTGATGCCAGCCATCATCACGACCCAGGTATCCCCTTCTTCGGGGAAGATGAGGCCTGCGCGCGGCTCATCAGGCGCGTTGGGTAAGATGTAAAGCATTTGCCAGTCGCCCGTCGTTTGTTGGGGACGACGATAGCGGCGGCTGACATAGCCCAGGAAGGAGTTGATGACTGTTTCTTTGGGCTTAGCGTATCCCAATTCCGCCAGCCACTTTGACGCTCGTGAATTACGGCCTGTGGCGTCTACTACAAAATCGCCTAAAAGCGTCGCCTCCCGGCCGCGTTGAGGGCCATGTCGCCAGCGAAGCTCGACGCCGGCGACGCCCTGGCCTGCCTCGTCGGAAAGTAAGGCGATACCTTCCGCGCCGTCCATGAATTGAACGCGCGGGTTCTGCTGAAGTCGTTTGCGCATGGTCGTCTCTAATAGGGCACGGCTGGCGCTGAGCAACATTTCTCCCGAGCGATACTGCGAGAGCCACTGACCGCGCAGTTTCGTTTTCACATCTTCAAGCTGGTCAAAGCGGTTAGCGCCGGCGGCGATCAGTTCCCGATCGAGTCCCGGGAATAGTTGATCCATGATCTGCAGACCGCGACGCAGCATGATGTGGTACTGGCGCCCTTGCGGGACGCCCGGGCGAAGTTGCGCCTTATCCGGTAGTTCGTCCCGTTCCACGACAATTACCTTATCAAAATGGTCTGCCAGGACGCGCGCGGTCCATATGCCTGCAATACTGCCGCCCAACACAATGGCCGAGCGACCGTTCGATTTCTTCACGTGTTTCTTTGCTTTGTTCATTTTTCCTCCACGGTTGTCTCGTTGGGCCAGATAAACACCGGTTAACACTGTCTATCGTAGCGGCCGACCGTCTCGATATCGTTCCGCAAAGGTCCCGGATTGGCGGGGAGGAGAAGCCAATCAGTTGGCAGGCACAGGGGGCACTATGTATATCGTGGCAAGCAGTTCGCCCTGCGGTCCGCGGCTGTGTAGCTGGTGTAAGCGACCTTCGGGGAAGGCTTCTACGAGGAAGGGCAACTCGGCGGCGCGTTCGGGGCGCACGATGAAGACGCCGCCGCGGCCCGTGCGTAGCATGCCGCGAGGCGGCGGCGCTTCAAGCGTTTGCTCCAGATCCTGGCCCTGCATTTGGGGCGACAAATAGGGAATGGTAGCAAACCCCCAGTACATCCACGGCGCACCCACGAAGTAGGCGTCGTGAGTCTCGTAAAGCTCGTCGAAGAGCGGGGCCAGGCTGGTGGCCAGTTCCGCATGCTGCCCGCCATAGCGATGTTGGGGCGTAAATTCGAAGAAATAGAGGTTCACGCTGCTGACGGCGAAGGCAATGACACACAGAGCAAGCAGCAAGCGCCTAGGTACGCCGTTAATTGCGCGGTGTATGAGGCCGATGAGGCGCCAGAGCGCAAAGGCAATGAAGAAACAAGTGGGTATGGTTAGCGTCGTAAGACGTTGGGAGGACGGGGGGCTTTCGGTTAGCATACCGCCGGCAAGCATGCCGCCCCACCACCACACGACGAAGGGCATCAGGCTCCAATGGCGGCGTAAGACCACGAGCAGGGTAGCGTAAATTAAGCCAAGGGCAAAGATGGCGCCAAAGATCGGGTCAAGGAGAGGTTCTTGCAGCCCATACCAGACGGTGCGATCCGGATAGTGGTTGAAGGCAAGCGCAGCGCGCCGGAATTGTTCCCATAGTGTGGGCAGAAGTTCGTTGCCCGCTGCCAGCTCTCGTTCTAACCAGCCGCTCTGGAGGATGCCTACCTGGTTGAGCCTGGCGTTGAAGTCCTCCGGAAAACGCAGGGCGTACTGCAGCATGGGACCGGCGGTGATGAAAAAGGCCCCGAGCATGGCCGCGAGGCCGCCAACGTGGGACCGCAGCAAGTTGCGTGGTTCCCGCAAAAGCCACAGGACCAGTACGGCGCCCAGGACGACGGGCGTGAAACGAGCGCCGGCATAGAAGTAAAGGGCCATGCCGGCGACGACGCCGCAGAGCACCCACGACAGCAGATCTCGCCGTTGAAGCGCGCGAATGAGCAGATAGAGGCTCACTGCCACGAAGAGGGGGTCGGCGATCTGGTTAGAGCCGAGCCGCGAGAAATGGATGTGGTAGTGATAAACAGCCATTAGCGCGGCGGTTGCCAGGGCCAGGGTGAGACCTTGCAGGCGGCGGACGAGGATAAAAGTGGCGGCGACGGTTAGCGTGCCAACCAGCGCCCAGGGCAGGCGCAGACCAACCTTTGTCATGCCCAGCAGTTCAACGGTAATGCTATTGAAGAAGAAACTGAGCGTGGGCACGCCCAACCAGCCGGTGGTAAAGGGGTTGCGTATTTCGCCCTGTAGTACGCGGGAGGCTTCTAACCCTTGTGACGCTTCGTCGCCGGCCAGTGTGTAGGGGATCGCTTCGAGAAGGGAGGCGCGTAAAATGAGGGCGACAAGGACGATGATGGCAAACAGCAAAACGGCCGGTCGTCGCCTGCGCCAGCGAGCTTTCAATCGCAGCTGCCATTTGCGCAAGCTACTTCTGTCGAGCGAGGTTAAGGCGACAGTGTAGCAAACGACGGAGACGGCCCAGGTGATGAACGGCGTGGTGTAGCTGTCGACGCGCCCCAGTTGCGGCAGGCGGTAGAGGGTGAATAGAGCGGCAACGATAGACAAGGCCAGCAGCGCCAGCCGCCAACGTGGCGTGGCGTGCAGGTGGGCCAGAGGCCGTCGCGGCGCTCGAGCCTCTACCGTCGTATTCTTGGCTGTGGCGACCAGCGCTTCGCGGCCCTGCAAGATGAAGAGCACCAGGGCAGCAATGAAAAAGAGCACGAAGGCTAGCAGGGGTGGATTGTCAGGCCATGGAACGCT
>CAYSMQ010000129.1:218-11516 GCA_964432035.1 uncultured Ardenticatenaceae bacterium | reverse complement strand
GCCCGCTGGAGTAGCCCACCCAGATGGTTCGGCCGCGGTGGTAGACCTGACAGGTTCTTGAAACCTGTCAGGTCTGGAGGTCTTGGTGGAACGGTTCTAGAACGAGCCCGTTTCTAGCTCTCCGGCGCGTTTGAATCTGGCGATGATCACGCCGCTGGGGGAGGATTTGGATTCCACCAGGCTGTAAGCGCCGGGGATGGCGCCGCCGGCGAAGAGCCGCTTTCCGGCGCCTAGCGTCACGGGGAAGATTTTGAGCCAGAACTCGTCTACCAGATCGTGGGCCAACAAAGTCTGCACCAGATCCTGGCTGCCGTGGACGTGCAGGTCGGGCTCCTCCTGCTGCTTCAGCGCCTCGATCTGGGCCACGACGTCGCCGTTGAGGAAGCTCGTGTTTTGCCATTCGTGGTCGGTGAGTGTGTTGGAGGCCACGTACTTTGTGGCGTGGTTGATGGGGTTGTCGCCGCCCTCGGCCTGGGGCCAGTAGGAGGCGAAGATCTCGAATGTCTTGCGGCCCAAGAGCAGATCAAAGGGGCCACCCATTTGCCGGCCCATCTCTTCGCCCAGAAAGTCGTCGAAATAGGGCACGGTCCAGCCGCCGTGGCTGAAGCCGCCGCTGGTATCCTCTTGCGGTCCGCCGGGCGCCTGCATGACGCCGTCAAGGCTGACAAATGTTAGAACGATTAGGTTTCTCATGGGGTCTCCTGTTTATGTGCCAGGCACCTGCGAGGTGCCTGGCACATTCGCAAGTGCACGTTTTCTACTACGCCTGCGGCTGCACGCTCTCCAGGTGAGCGTCCAGCCGGTCAAACGTCTGCCCGATGCCTTCTAGCATGCCCATCTCCAGCACGGTGTTCAGATCGCCTTCGCTGGCGTACTCGCTGCGGTTGACGAGCATCGTCTTGCCCTCCTTCTCGGTAAATAGGAGCGTGTCCCGCATCTTTGGCATCTCTTCATTGACGTTGCCCTCGGCGTCGGTGAATTGGTCGGTAGCCACGATACGCTCGGGGGCCACGATTTCGTGATAGAGCATGACGCCGCAGGACCGCTCGCCGTCCGGTCCGCCCATGCAGTAGAACCATTTGCCGCCGGGGCGGAAGTCCATCTCGCAGACGGGCAGCGTCCAGCCTTTCGGTCCCCACCAGTGCTGTAGGTGCTCGCACTTGGAGAAGGCCTCAAAGACCAGTTCGCGTGGCGCGTCAAAGGTGCGGGTCAGGGTCAGCGTGTTGCCCTCTATTTCATGGATCATCTTATTCGTCGCGTTCATTTCCGTTCTCCTTGTCTTGCTTCTGGATTGTCTTCAGATACTCGTCGAGCCGGTCAAACCGTTCTTCCCAGATCTCACGATAAACGTTCAGCCAGTGGTCAACCTCCTGCAGCGGTTCCACTTCCAGGCGCCGCGGGCGCCATTGGGCGTCCACACGCTGCGAGACCAGACCGGCCTCCTCCAGTACCTTGAGGTGCTTGGAAATAGCCGGGAGGCTCATGTCGAAAGGTTCTGCCAGTTCCTTGACGGTGGCTTCCCCTTCCGCCAGCCGCGCCAGGATGGCTCGTCGCGTGGGATCGGCAAGGGCTGCAAATGTTAAGCTAAGCGTATCGTCTGCTGGGGCCATCGTTTAACCTTTAAGTTAATTAACCTAACAGTAAAATAGCGCATTTCGGGCACTTTGTCAAGGGGCAAATTTTCCGCCAGGAATGACACGAATCAATGTGCCCGGCACCTGCTCCACCTGACAGATCCGCATTTCACACGAGCCGTTCAGCGCGCAATTTTGGTGCCGGGCACCTGCAAAATGAGAAGGTATAACCCCGCGCAAATCACGCCAGGAGGTTGACATAGAACATGCGTTCTTGTAGACTGTGTATACGGGCCTGTTATGTGTGCAAGGAGGATTTCGCCAGATGAATGCGGACGCGTTTCGCCATTTTTACGAGTATCACTTCACTGTCAATCGCAAGATATGGGACCAGTATGTGGCCCCCCTACCCTACGAGCAGTTCACGCAGGAGGTTGGCTATTCCCACGGCTCGGTGCGCGATCAGATCCTCCATATGATGGACGCCGACGAGGCGTGGTTCTGCGAGCTGCAGGGCATCGAGCCACCGCAGCCGTTGCCCGCGGCGGAGGGCGATGACCGCGAGGCGATTCGCGCGCGCTGGGATAGGCTGGAACAGATGATGCGCGATTATCTGGAGGGCCTGGACGACGAGGCGCTGTTCGATCAACCCATCGTGGAACCCGAAGAGGACCAGGAGCTTGTCGTGTGGCAGGTGCTCGTGCACGTCGTCAATCACGGCACCGACCACCGCGCGCAACTGCTGCGCGTGCTGAACGATCTGGGGGTGGAGACGTCGTATCAGGATTATATTTTCTTTGTTTACGAAGATTTGTACGGGTAAGTGCCTGTGCAATGAGACTGACAGTCGCAAAAAGAGCTGAGACCAAAGGAGGTCATTATGGCACAGTCACCACCTGAAGGATTTATGGCAGTTCCCAGCACGGGCAGTGGACCGGGGGTGTTGGTGCTTCACGCCTGGTGGGGGTTGAATGAGACGATGAAGGATTTCTGCACGCAGTTGGCGGATGAGGGTTTCGTGGCCTTCGCCCCGGACCTCTATCATGGCCGGGTGGCGGAGACGATTGAAGAGGCGGAAGGATTAGTGCAGGCCATGAACGAGGATCGGGAACGCCCCGGCCAAGAGGTTGCGCAGGCAGCGGCGTTTCTGAGCGAGCGAGCTGAAGAGAGCGAGGAAGGGCTGGCGGTGATCGGCTTTTCGCTGGGGGCGGCTTACGCGCTGGACCTGGCGGCAGAGGAGCCCGAGCGAATTGGTAAAGTGGTCCTCTACTACGGAGTTGGGCCCGCAGATCACAGCAAGGCCCGGGCCGCATACCTGGGACATTTCGCGGAGGAAGATCCGTACGAGGCGCCTGAGTATGTGGCGCAACTGGAGGACGAGCTGGAGGAGGCAGACCGGCCGGTGACGTTTTACACGTACGCAGGCGCCAAGCACTGGTTCTGCGAGCCTGACCGGCCGGAGTACGAGGAAGAGGAAGCAAGATTGGCGTGGGAGCGGACGGTGGCGTTTTTGAAAGGGTAGGGATGTTTGCGCCACAGTAGCCCGCACCTAGTCGTCTTCCAGCAGGTTGCGGCCTTCTTCGGGGGCGCGGGAGCGATCGGCTTGTTTTTGGATTTCTTCCGCCTCGCTGCGCAGACCGCCTTCGGCGTCCGTGGACACTTTTTCGGCGTCGCGGGCAGGTCGCGCTTCGCGCGGTGGGACCGGCGCAGGCGCTTCGTCCGGCTGTAAGAGACGGATGGGTAGCTCGTCCTGGAAGATGAGCTCGCGCCCTTCGCCGGGCATGGAGATGCCGGCTTCTTCGAAGGCGCGCTTGACCTGGCGCAAGACAGACGATTTGACTTTGAGGTGGCTGTGTTCGCTGCCGTCAAGCCAGAAGTAAAGGTGCAGGTCGACGGTGGCGGGGCCCAGATTTTCGGCGAGGACCAGGGGCTCGGGATCGGCGAGCACGGCCGGATGCTGGGCCATGGTTTGCAGGGCGAGTTCCTGCGCTTCTTCGACGGAGTCGTCATAGCCGATGCCCACAATGAAATCCTGTCGGCGGTTAGGGTTGCTGGTGTAGTTAAAGATGGTGCTCTTATAGACCGTGGCGTTGGGAATCTGCACGTGGTTGCCGTCGATGGTCATGAGCACGGTGGCGCGGGAGGTGAGCGTTTGCACGAAGCCCGTGGTGCCGCCGATATCGACCAGATCGCCCGTGTGGAAGGGATTTTGCACGCTGAGGAAGACGCTGGCCAGGAAGTTTTCGGCGATGTCGCGAAAGGCGATGCCGATGGCGATGCCCAGAAGCCCGGTGCCGCCCAGCAGGGTGAGGGCAATGCCCGTGAGTCCGGCGACGTAGAAGACGACGTAGAGGCTGAGCAGAAAGACGAGAACGCCGGCGCCGCGGGCGATAACATTGGTCAGCAGCTGGCTGCTCTGGCGGCGGCGCAGCGACTTGTTAGCGCTGGTGATCACGAAGCCGGCGAGATACCAGCCGGCGATGAGAATGAGCAAGCTAATGCCTATGAGGGGAATGGCGCGGATGATGCGGCGCACCTGCTCGCGCAGGCCGTTGAGCGCGGGGCCGAAGTCCCATACGGACGGTTCGATGACTTCGATGTGGTTGACGACGGCGGCGACGTCTTGCGTGCGGCGCGCCAGGTCGCCGGCCCAGGTGCGATAATCTTCGCGCTCCGTCTGGCCCATGAGAAAGACGACGCCGTCCTGCACCCGCACGTCAGGATCGATAAACCAGCCGGTGGCGTCCATAATGCTCAGCAGGCGGGCGCGGATTTCCTCGTCGCGCGCTTCGGGCTCCACTTCGACGCGGTCGGGGGCGTCGGGTGGGCCGTCGTCGGGCGCGGGCGTTGGCGTGCCCTGGGCCTGCACGGCGCCGGGTTGCTCGGCGCTGTAGGGCAGCAGGGCAAAAAGCAGGAGAATGACGAGGAGTATAAAGAGCGGGAGTTGAAGTTTCTTTCGTCGCACGGACATATTATAGTGAAAGCTGGGCGAATGTCAGATTGGCTTATACCATACGGCTATGGCCAAGTTTGTTTCGGATCGGGTGCAAGGCTTCTTTGAAGAGTTGCTGGACGCCGCGCCGGACGCCATGGTAATCGTGGACGGTGCGGGGCGCATTGAGCTGGTCAACGCCCAGACGCAAAATCTCCTGGGCTACCGGGCGGAGGAGCTGGTCGGTCAGCCGGTCGAGATGCTGATTCCCCAACGGTTCCGCGAGGCCCATCCCCACCATCGTGACGAGTACTATGCGAACCCGCGCACGCGGCCCATGGGCGCAGGCATGGCGCTCTTCGCGCTGCACAAAGACGGGCGGGAGATTCCGGTGGAGATCAGCCTCAGCCCGCTGCAGACGGACGCCGGATTGCTGGTGATCGGCGCCATTCGGGACGTGACGGCGCAACGACGGGCGGAAGCGCAGATCAAGGAGCTCAACGAGCGGCTGGCGCGCCGGGCCAGGCAGCTGGAAGCGACGAACAGCGAGCTGGAGGCCTTTAGTTATTCCGTATCCAGGCGCTGTTGGAAGACTACTGGGAAACGCTGGACGAGCAGGGGCAGGATTTTTTGCGGCGCATTCGGGCGGCGACGACGCGCATGGGCGAACTCATCGACGATCTGCTCAGGTTATCGCGCATTACGCGGGCGGAAATGACGGTTGAGGATGTGGATTTGAGCATGATGGCGCGCGAGATCGTAGGGCGGCTGCAGAAGATGACGCCGCAGCGCGAGGTAGCGGTTGTGATTGAGGCGGGCCTGGTAGCGCGCGGCGACCGCCAACTGTTGCGCGTGCTACT
Organism: uncultured Ardenticatenaceae bacterium; assembly: GCA_964432035.1. Taxonomy (GTDB): domain Bacteria; phylum Chloroflexota; class Anaerolineae; order Promineifilales; family Promineifilaceae; genus JAAYYY01. The sequence goes on along the minus strand of CAYSMQ010000129.1, from coordinate 6,150 downwards.
GGAGAATTTGATCGGAAACGCCTGGAAATTTACTGCCAAAGAAACCGTGGCGCGCATAGAGGTTGGGGCCAGGGAGGACGAGGAGCACGGACGCGTGTTTTTCGTGCATGATAACGGCGCGGGATTTGATATGACCTATGCCGACAAGCTGTTTGGCGCCTTCCAGCGCCTGCACGCCAGGTCGGAGTTCGACGGCACCGGCGTGGGATTAGCCACGGTGCAGCGGGTGATTACGCGGCACGAGGGCCAGGTCTGGGCCGAGGCGAAACCGGACGAAGGAGCGACGTTTTATTTTGTGCTCTAAGTATGTGCCGGGCACCTTCGAGGTGCCCGGCACTTGAATGCGAGGGATGTAAGGCGCCCGGCACTTGGATTCTTAACGCCCACCATAAGGACGAACGGTAACCTGGCCCACGCCGGCGTCGATTTCGAGGGTAATGCGATCCGGCGCGTCCTCGTAACCGGGCGAGGTAAACACGTCGCCGTCTTGCTCGAAGTCGCCGCTGACGTCGGTGGCGCCGAGGCCCGTGTCCACGTCGATGCGGGCGGGGATGCCGTCGGGAATCTCTATGATCAGCTCGCCGACGCCGCCGTTGACGGAGGCTTCAAGCTGTCCGCCACCCGGCAAGATCACGGTGGTCTCCCCTACCCCGGTGTCCACGTGCAGGTCGCTCAATGTCAGCGCCCTCAGATCTAGGGTGGTCTCGCCGACGCCGGTGTTAACCGTCAGGTCCATGGGCACATCGGGATTTAATTGCAGGTCCCAGAACCAGTTGTCGTCTGGGGGGCCAAAGAAGGGAATGATCTGGAAGCTGCCCTCTGTACGTAGTTCATAAATGGCCACGCCGCCGTCCACTTCGTAGCTCTGCTCGACGCGAGCGCCGCGATCGTCGGGGCGCTCGATACTGCCCTCAACCAGACTGTCTGATCCGGCCGGCAGTGCTCCGAGCGTGGCGCGGCCCACGCCAAAATCGAGCGTGACCTCGGCGCTTTCGGCGCCGGAGAGCGATTCGCCGATTGTGTCGGTGATTTCGCCGCCCGCTGCCGGGCCGCTGTCCAGCCAGAAGAAACCGGCGACGAGCATGCCAATAGTGACGATGGCTACAATTAGAGAGGCCAGCAGAGAGCGCCGGCCAATGAGCAGGTCCAGGCCCACGGCGATGAGGGCGATGGGCCACAGGCGCCAGATGGCATCCCAGAAGCTCCAACTGATCAGACCCATGTTGGAGAGCAAGAAGAAGACGCCGGCGGCAATGAGCAAAATGGGGCCCACGATGCCGCCGCGATTGCGCTCTTCGCGTCGTCGTGGTCGTGCGTTCGCTTCTGTTACGTGTGGTTGTTCGTTCTTTTCCGTTTCAAGTGGTTCTTCTTTCAAGTCGTTCATTTTAATTCCTCCTTATTCGGCGACGCGCCCGCCATGGAGACGCCGCGCTGCCGAAGCAGTAGATAAGCGCCAAAGAGAATGAGCGCCAGGGGCCAGATGGTATCCACGATGGCAAACGCCGAGGCGGCGGTGATCAGGGCCAGGACCAAAGTAACGCCGGCGGGGATAAGGGCCCAACGTTGGGGTCCGTGCTCGGTGGGCACGATGGCAACAAGGCCGAAGGTGGCAGCCAGTCCCAGGAAGAAGACGACTGCACCGGCGTCTCCGCCGAGCAGGAAATCAAGGCCCGCGACGGCGGCGAGGGTAAGCATGATGCCGCCGGGCATGATGGCCCACCAGTGCTGGCGGTCCGTGATGTAGATGAGCAGGAAACCGAGCGCCATCGTCCCCAGAAAAAGCGGGCCGCCGATGGCGTTTTCCAACGCGGGCGAGAGCCATTCCAGGAATAAAATGCCGGCGATGCCGGCAAGCGCCGAGCCTGGAATCAGCGCCCACCAGTGCTCGCGGTTGCTGATGTAGATGGCGAGAAAGGCCAGCGCGCCCAGGCCGAAAAATGCGGCGAGGACGAACTCGCCGAGACCCGCCAGCGAGATTAAGTTCAGGTTCTGCAGCAAAAAGACTGCGCCTGAAACAATCAGTAGTAGTCCGGCCAAAAGCCGGGTTTGTGACGATTTCATAGCGTACCTCCTGTTTGGTCCAATAGACACCATAAACTATACGCGTTTAAATCGGATAAGTAGCACAAAGACGGCGGACGGTTGCCGAAGGCAGCTAGGACGGCGGGTAGCGAACGATGTGTCCTGGGCTGTTATGGTAATTGCGCGGGCGCTGCTCGCTTCCTATACTTTTATCAGATGGGACACACTAGCAGCGAAGGCTCTCCTGCGGATGCGCAGCTCGCGTTTTCCTCAAGTGGAAGACCGGGATCGCTGCCACCGCAGCCCACATCGTTCGTGGGGCGGGAGCAAGAGGTGGCCAAGGTCAGGAGGATGTTGGCCGATAGGGATTGTCGCCTGCTCACGCTTGTGGGTCCGGGCGGCAGCGGCAAGACGAGGCTCGCGGTGCAGGCAGCAGCGGGGATGGTGGACGGTCAAGTCTTTACCGATGGTGTCTATTTCGTCCCGTTGCAGGCCACCGCCGATGCAGATGGGCTGATAACCGCGATCGCGGACGCACTACCCATGTCTCTTGCCGGGCAGCGGGAACCGCAAGAGCAGCTTGTACGTTTCTTGCGCGATAAAACGCTCCTCTTCTTGCTGGATAATTTCGAGCAGCTACTTGACGGGCGCGGAGTGAGCGTCATTGACCGCCTATTGAAAACGGCGCACGGCCTGACGCTGCTAATCACCTCGCGTGGAATCCTCCAGTTGCAGCAAGAGTGGCTGTACCGGGTGCATGGCATGGCGGCGCCCCATGCGGAGGACGAGCGGGCCTTCGACAGCTTTGACGCGGTGCGTTTATTCGTCGAGCGTGCGCGCCGGGTGCATCCGCAGTTGGCGCCGGCAGAAGAGCGCACCAGTATTGCGCGCATTTGCCGCCTGGTGGAGGGTATGCCCTTGGCTATTGAACTTGCGGCGTCATGGCGGCGGGTCTTACGCTGCAGTGCTATCGCAGAGGAAATAGAGCGCGGCATTGGTATTCTGGAAAGCGACTTGCGCAATTGGCCAGATCGGCATCGCAGCATGCAGGCCGTTTTCGATTACAGCTGGCGCCTGCTGGATTCGCGGGCGTGTGACGTGCTGGCGCAGCTCACCGTGTTCCGAGGTGGGTTCGGCCGCGAAGCGGCGGAGGCCGTTGCGGGTGCATCGCTTTCCATACTCTCTACGTTGCTCGATAAATCGCTACTGCGCAGTACGCCGGACGGTCGCTACCAGATGCACGAGCTGCTAAGGCAGTACGCGCAGAAAAAGCTGGAAGGCCCGCAGGAAGATGGCGCCAGAGATCGACATTGCACGTACTACGTGGGCTTTCTCGGAGCCCGACGCCAGGGCATCAACGGCGGTCGGCAGAGCCAGTCGGTGTTGGAAATTGAGGCGGAGATTGACAATGTGCGCGCAGCCTGGCGTTGGGCTGTAGGACAGGCGAATGTGAAAGCGATTGGCCAAGCAGTCGATCCTCTGTACCTGTTTTACCAGTTCCGGAGCCACTACCGCGAAGGGGCAGAGGCGTTTGGACGGGCGGTACAAGCTCTGGAGCAGCAGCGCGAAACGCAGGCGACAGGGGCGTTACTGGCGGACCTGTTTGTTTGTCTGGGATACTTCAACATTCGCCTGGGTCAGCTGGAGAGAGGGGAAAGGCTGGTGAGGAAGGGCCAGGCGCTGTACGAACGCCTGGACGTTGCGCCACCTGCGACCGAATTTGGCTCGCGAGACCCGCTGATACCGCTGGGGATTCTGGCGACGCTCGGTGGCGATCACGCGCGGGCCGCAGAGTTCGGCGAACGGGCGCGTCGCCGCAGCGTGTCGCGACAAGATAAGGGAAACTTGAAGTTCTCCTACTATTTGTTGGCAAACGCTGCGCTGGACGGCGGTGACGTGGACAAGGCCGGGCGGTACGCTCGAGAAGCGTTCGAACTGGCGCAAGAAATGGGCGATCGATGGGGTCTCGCCTACTTCCACAACCTTCTTGGCAGCGTGGCCGACGCGCAAGGCGTCTACCAGGCAGCGAAACAGCACTTCCAGGCCAGTTATGAGATCCGGCAAGCGTTTCGCGATGCCGAAGGGATGGCGTTGGCGCTGAACAAGCTGGGCAAAGTGGCGCGCAGCCGAGAAGCTCATGAAGAAGCGGATCAGTTGTATAGGCAGGCCGTGGAGCTATACTCGAACATTGGCGATCGCGGCGGTCTGGCCACGGCGCTGAGCGGTCTGGGCGGCGTGTGCGTGGCAACTCACCGGCACGGGGAGGCGCGAAGACGGCTACAACGGGCGCTGAAGATCGCGGCCGAAATGAAATTCGTGCCCTTGCAGCTCTCGATCCTTGTCGAGGTTGCCGAGCTAATGCTGAAGACGGACCAGCAAACGGAGGGCAACCGTCTGTTGCAGCTGGCGCACGATCATCCTGCCAGTAACCGGATCGCTCAGGAACGGGCGCGACAAACTATGCAACGCTATGACGTCGCAGTAAGAAACGAGCCGCAAGGGCCGGACGAACATGTCCATGAAGACGTCGAGCTGGAGACAGTTGTGCGAAAGCTGATCGTCACGCTGGAGATACCGCAGGTGGAAGCGGGCCCACCCGCGGAACCGGCGTCTATGCGCGCTGTAGATGAAACCCTGGTGGAGCCGCTGACCGAGCGCCAAAGGCAGGTATTGGAGCTGCTCGCCGAGGGACTCTCCAACAAGGAAATCGCCGAGCGACTGGTGCTGACCGTGGGCACGGTGAAGTGGCACACGAACCAGTTGTATGGCAAATTGGCGGTTCAGAGCCGCACGCAGGCTGTGGCGCGGGCGCGGGAGCTTGGGCTGTTGTCCTAGGGCGCGCCAAACTCGTCCCCCACCCCCAAACCTAACTTTCTCTAGGGGTCACGTCGCGGACCGAGCGTTACAATCAGTGTGTTTCAGGATCAGTGGTTACAAAAGTGATAGGAGAGAAACAAATGAGCCAGAAAGCAACCCTTCTCGCGGAGCAGATTGTTTCGGCAAACCGGCAGTTGATGGCAACTGTGGAAGCGTGTGAAGATGAAGCGTGGACCAGATATGTGCCTGAGGAGCAGCGAACGGTGGCGGTCGTGGCGCACCACGTGGCTGCGGCGTATCTGGTGGAAACAAAGCTGGTGAACGCGCTGGTTGGAAAAGGCGATGAAACACCGCTTGAGTGGCAGATGGCAGACATCGACGAGATCAACGCCACTCACGCGCGGAAACACGGACAGCCGACGAAATCAGAAACGCTGGCGCTACTGCAAACGAACAGCGAAGTGGTGGCGCGCCGCGTCCGCGAGCTGAGCGACGCACAGTTGAAGCGGAAGTCGATCCTACCCTTCATGGGAGAAGAAGCGGTCAGCACGCAGACATTTATCGAAAAGGCCGTGATCGGCCACATCCACGGGCACCGTCGCAGTATCGAGGCGGTTATTTCTCTGGAGCACGCGATGTAGCGTTCATACGGGGAGCGCGGGGGGCCGCTCTGCTCCAAACGACAGCTTATTCGCAGACCCTGGGATATTGCCCCGGTTAGTGAAATCCGCGACAATGGGCCCGTGTGAGAGTAAGGAGAGGTGCCTGATGATTAGCGGAGACGGGTCTGGCGTGCGTGGTGGGCGGCGAGCGCTGCATTGGATCATTTCGCGAGCAGGTCGGGTGGGCGCAGTACCCGGGGACGGCGATGAACTAAAGCTGCGCAAAGCAACGATGGTCTTTAGTAGTCTGATGATCGTCGTTGCCGGCGTCGTCTGGGGACTGTTCTATCTTGCACTAGGCCATCAGGTTGCAGCCGTCATTCCCTGGGCGTACTCGGCGCTTTCGCTGGTGAGCCTGGGCATTTTTGCAGCGAATCATGATTATCGTTTGTTTCGTTTCAACCAGCTGTCGTTAATCCTGTTGTTGCCCT
>CAYSMQ010000129.1:0-208 GCA_964432035.1 uncultured Ardenticatenaceae bacterium | reverse complement strand
GGTCATCATCTGGGGTTTCGCAGCACCGCTAGGGGCCTTGCTTTTTACGAACCTGCGTTACGCGCACCGCTGGTACTACGCGTTTGTGGCGCTGGTCATCCTGGGGGTGTTCGTAACCTGGGAGCAGGCCGAATTTTCGCAGCGCGCGATCGAGTGGTTCTTTGCCGCCAATATTCTAGGGGTCTCGGCGGTGACGTTTTTGACCATT
>CAYSMQ010000128.1:5957-11579 GCA_964432035.1 uncultured Ardenticatenaceae bacterium | reverse complement strand
CATTTCATTCGAATACAGATCTGGAGGAGATTTGAGGTTTCTGCCCCGGCTATCACTGCTCTTAATTTTTTCTTTCTTGATTCTGTCGGCTTGTGGCCCAACGGTGCAAGAGCCCGGGAGCGAAGAACAAATGGCGAACGACCCGATTGATGCAGTCGTCGAGTCTGCAGCGACGGAGGAAGCACCCATGGAGGAACCACCTACACAAGGGCTACCAACTGAGCAGCCTGCGACAGAGCCGCCACCCACGCCAACAGACGCGCCACCCACTGCGACGGCGACGCCGGGAACCCCTTCTGGCATGCTAGACCACACCATCGCCTACGGCGGCGCGCGGGCCTATGCCTGGGAAGCGGACAACGGCACGCGGTACCAGGAAATGCACCCGGACCTGCTCTTGAATAGAACAGCAACCGACCTGTACGGCAGTCCCATCCCTCGCGACTTCTATCGCTACCTAGACGCGGACGATCAGGCCGATGTGTACACCAGCTTCATCGTGGGTAGCCTGCGCGAGTACGTCGCCGAGGGCGCCATCGCCGATATTAGTGACCTTTGGGATGAAATGGACTGGCATGACGCCTTTCCTGAGTCTATACGCGAGATGGTGACCGTTGACGGCAGACAGTACTTCGTACCCATGGCCTTGCAGTGGAATCCAATCTGGTATCGCACTGATATCTTTGCCGAGGTCGGCCTCGAACCGCCGCAAACGTGGGAGGAATTCCTGGCGGCCTGCGATACGCTAAGCGAAGCCGGCTATATTCCTGTAACGGTCGCCACCTCTGGCTGGACGCCGCCCATCGCCCGCTGGTTTAGCATCCTGAACATGCGCCTGAACGGACCGCAATTCCACGAAGCATTGATGGCCGGCGAGGAAAGCTATGACGACCCGCGCGTGCGCACCGTCTTCGAGCACTGGGCGGAGCTTATCGAACATAATTGCTTTCCCGAGGGACGGACGAGCTATCAGAACGCTGCAACCCAGATCTTCGAGGGCGAGGCAGCCATGTACAACCTTGGCGAGTGGCTCTCAGAATCGCGTGAGGACGGCCTACCCGAGACACTTGATTTCTTCAGCTTTCCCATTCTCAACCCCGACGTGCCCCGCGGCGAGATTGTCCACGTCTACGGCTCCTTCATGCCCGTCGACGCCGAGCATCCAATCGAAGCCCGCCGCTTCCTGGCTTATCTGGGCGGCGTCGAATCTCAGACCTCCAACGTGGAGACGCTCGGTCGCGTCGCCAGTAACATGGAGGTTGATCCCTCTCTGTACAACGACGTTTACAATCGCGGGCTGCAATTTGTACAGGAGGCCGACCACATTACACAACTATACGAGTTTAACACACGTCCGGCCATGGCCGCCGCGGGCCTGCGATCCTTTGTGCGCTTCATGGGTAACCCGGAGGAGATTGACGAGGTAATGGAAGAACTGGAGGCCGCCCGGCTGCGTGCATTTGAGTGAGGGTCAGACCTGACAGGTTTTCGAAAACCTGTCAGGTCTCGAAGATTAGTCCAACACCCGCACCAAATGGTACTTCTTGCGCCCCTTACGCAGGACGATGAAGCGCCCTTCGATAGCGTCGTCGAGCTGCGCCGCGCGGTCGTGCTCCGTAACGCGCACGTTATTCAGATAAATACCGCCGCCTTTGATATCACGGCGCGCCTGACCCTTCGACGAGGAGAGCCCGCTTTTCTTCAGCAGGTCTGCCAGGGGCTCGCCGTCGTCCTCCAGCGCCGAGCGCGGTATCTCGCTGGAAGGCACGTCGGAGAAAATATCGGCGATATCCTCCGCATCCAACCCCTCTATTTCACCGCCAAACAGCACTTCTGAAGCCAGCTCGGCGCGCTCTAGGGCCCTTTCACCGTGAATCATGCTCGTCATTTCCCGCGCCAGGGCCCGCTGCGCCTCCCGCCGCTCCGGACGTTCGTGCAGCACGGATGTCAGCTCGGCAACCTCCTGTCGCTCCATGAACGTGAAGTACTTTAGGTAGTTGATCACGTTGGCGTCATCCGTGTTCAGCCAGAACTGGTAGAAACGGTACGGCGACGTACGCTCGGGATCCAACCACACCGATGTCCCCTCCGCCGTCTTACCAAACTTCGACCCGTCCGGCCTGGTGATCAAGGGGTAGACCAACCCGTGCACCTGCTTGCCGCGCACGCGGCGCACCAATTCTATGCCGGCGACAATATTGCCCCACTGATCGCTGCCGCCGGCCTGCAAGCGACAGTCAAATCGATCGTGCAGCACCAGGTAATCGTAGGCCTGCAACAGCATATAACTAAACTCGGTAAAGGATATCCCTTCCTCGCGCTCCAGACGGGATTTCACCGAATCCTTCGCCGTCATGTAGTTCACGCTGAAGTGCTTGCCCACGTCGCGCAGGAAATCCATAAGGCCGATCGATCTTAGCCAGTCGGCGTTATTGATGACGCGCGCCGGGTTGCTACGCACGTCGAAATCCAGAATGCTGGAAAGCTGTGTACGGATGCCCGCAAGGTTGGCTTCGATTTCGTCGTCACTCATCATCACGCGCTCTTCCGACTTGCCGCTGGGATCGCCCACCATGCCCGTGCCGCCGCCGGCGATGGCGATCGGTGTGTGTCCAAATCGCTGGAAACGGGCCAGCTGGATCATGGGCACGAGACTGCCCACATGCAAGCTTGGCGCGGTCGGATCAAAGCCATTGTACATTGTGACCTTCTGGTCGCGCAGCAGTTCACGCAGCCGGTCGGTGCTGTCGTATATAAGTCCCCGCCATGCCAGTTCGTCAAAAAGGTTTTCTGTCACCGTATCTATTTTCCTCCTTCTTTGGCAATGTTATTGTAACAAACTTACGCAGCCTGGTTATACAAAAAAGACGCGGCGTCGACGCCGCGTCTTCTGAGAAGCCAAATTGTTCGCGCTGCCCTTATCTACGCACGAACCGACCTCCTGCACGCATACGGCGCCGGCCGATTTTGCTCGTAATAATAAACGTAAACAAAGGGCATCTGCTCGGTCATGATGTCAACATCTTAGCAGGTGACCGGCGCGCGGTCAAGGCACCATAGCTTCAATTCTCTTGCCTATCACACTGCGGTTGCCGAGCCCCCAAAGCAAGTATAAGCACTTTATACTATTGACAGTTAGGCGAAGCGCGTTAAAAATACGGTATTGTACACAAGCAACTGGAAACGGATGGTAGCTAATACGTTTCGACCCTGGGTTATCGGAGCAACCGGCGACACTGTCGCCTGGCTTACGACTTGTCTCCAGAACCCGACCGTTAGACAGATAGAGGGGCCGGCAGATGTCCCGGCGGAGCCGGCGCGGGACGACGTCTTTTTTCTGGATCTGACCACCGTAGCCGAGGAGCAGATCGAAGCCGCGCTGCAAATGGCGCGGCAACATGGCCCGCATGTCCCCCTTATCGCGCTCGTTTCTGGCCGCGAGGCCGGCGAGCGCGCCCTTGACGCCGACGCCGATGATTACCTGATCTCGCAGGAAGGCGGAAGCAGCCTCGTTTCTCGGGTGGTTCGTTATGCGCGGGAACGCCACCAGTTTCGCGAGCAGTCGCGCTTACGTCTCTATCTGGAAAATGCACCCGATGTCATGTTCGTTCTCGATCCGCACGATCAGCGCATCACCTACATCAATCGCCCGCATCTCTTTGGCTACCGGGCCGAGACGCTGGCGCAGCCCGGCGCCATTCTGTCGCTGATTCATAGTAGCGACCATCCCGCCGTGTTACGGCACTGGAAACAGGTGGCCGCGGCACAGAGCGGCGACGTTTTCATCTTTGAGTATCGTCTGCGACCAAAAGACGGAGATTCTGAGTGGGTGCAGAGCCGCGAGACGGTTCTGGTAGCCGGCGACAGCTCTCGCGCACCCCAAATACTCGTTTCCCTATCCGTCATCACCAACCGGCGCGAGCGCGAAGCAGCAGTACGCCGCTACGCCGAGCGGCTCCAGATTCTGCACGAAATTGATCAGGCCATCGTTGCTGCCCGCTCGCCTCAGGCCATTGCCCAGGCCACACTACGGCACATCTCCCGGCTGGTCTCTTGCCGGCGCGCGTCGGTTGCCATTTTTAACTGGGATCAGGAAACGTTTACGATCATTGCCGAGCTACCGGAAGGCAGTATGGGCAATGCGGAAAGTTCATCACTACCGTTGGACTGGTTTTGGGATCTAACCGCCCTACGGCAAGGGGAACTGTACCGCATCGACGATGTGACGCCATTGCTGCCGGAATCCGACAAGAATTTGCTCTCCTGGTGGCACAAACAGGGCGTGCGCTCGTTGATCAGCGTACCCCTGCTGGCGCAGAAGAAACTCATTGGCGTCTTGAACTTCGGCGGTGAAACGTCGGACAGCTTTTCTTCCGAAGACGTGGTCGTCATGCGCGAAGTAGCGCACGTGCTGGCAATCAGCATTAACCAGGCGCGCCTCTATAAACAGGCCCATTATCACGCGCGCAAATTGGAACAACGCGCCAAGCGTCTGTTACTCGTCAACGACATCTCGCTCGCCGTCAACCGTCCCGTCAATTTGAACGCCGTTCTGGAAGCGGCCGCGCGTGGCCTTGTGCAAGTCATAGACCTGCGCCAGGTGGGCATCGTCTTGCTCAACGAAACGCGCGATACCTGGACGCACCTTGTCAGTTACTCTGCGCGTCGCGGTGGCTCCTCTCAAGAACTTACCATCCTGGTTCAGGAGAAAGACCAGGTACAACAGCTCTTACAGAACAACAATCTCGTCGTCCTCGACGATGCCGAACGCGAGCTGCGTCTTGCAGGCCTGGAAGAGCTACTGCTGGAGCACCACCTGGACCGGCTGATGATCGTACCGCTCCAGGTACGAGACGAGGTTATTGGCGTCATCGGCTCCGATATCGGTCCAGGAGCGCGCCCCTTTTCGCGCGAGGAAACCGACCTGGTACAGACGATTGCCAATCTTCTGTCCGTAAAGATTGAGCATATACGCTTGCTGGAAGCGGAGCGCAAGGCGCGCAGCGAAGCCGAAGCGCACGCCGCCAGCCTGAAGGTGCGCGAGCGGCATCTGACGCTACTCAACAGCGTCACCCGCGCCACGACCGGTCTTGAGGTAAACGAAATGCTGCAGACCGTGGTCAAACGCCTGGGCGAGTCCAGCGGCGCGCACGGCTGTTACATCACGCTTTGGGACGAGGCAAAGCAACGCGTCATTCCCGCCGCAGCCTATGGTGTGCGCAGCGACTCCTACACCTCCTACAATATCCTGCCCGGCGAAAAGACGTTGACTCACACCGCCCTGGAAGCCGGGCGTCCCGTGAAGACGGGAGGCAACGGCGATTCACGACACGTATCACAACGGATTCAGGAGCATTTCGGAAAAGGCTCAGCCCTGGCGATTCCACTACTGGCGGGCAAGGAGCGCCTGGGCGCCCTGATCATCTCTCACAAACGCGCCTATGCCTTCTCTGATTCCGATGTCTCTCTCTACGAACAGGCATCCAGCCAGATCGCCCTGGCATTATCGGCAGCCCGACTCTTTGAAGAAACCCGGCGCCAGCTTGAGGAACTAAAGGTTCTGCACAGCCTGGCAACGGCGGGCGCTGAAGCCGAGAGTGAAGACGCTCTGTTGGAACGGGC
>CAYSMQ010000128.1:0-5857 GCA_964432035.1 uncultured Ardenticatenaceae bacterium | reverse complement strand
AATGCCTATACAGAAGTCCACGAGCGCCTACTCTCGACGTTTGCACACCAGCTGGCGACCGCCATCGAGAAGCTGCGCTTGTTTGCACGCACGCAGGCCAACCTATCCGAGACCCGGGCCCTTTACCAGGTCAGTCGCTCGCTCATCGCCGCCAAGAATCTTCCCGACCTCTTGCAGGCAGTCGTCAATAGCGTCTCGCAGGCCTTGCCCGCCGATCGCACCATTTTGGTAACCGTCGACCTGCAAAGACGTCAGATCGTCGACTATGTCTATGATGATCTTGGCGATCTGCCCGTGCCTCGCGTCGATTTTGAAGCGCTGTGGCAAGGCCTGTCGGGTTGGGTTTTGCGCGAACAACAGCCGCTACTGTCGCCGAAAGGTCGCGTTGACGAGCGAGCAGGCAACGCTATGCACAGGCGACGACAGGAAATGAGCGCCGGTGCCATCATTGTCGCGCCGCTCCGCTACCGCGATCAGACGCTGGGCACGATATCAGCTATCAACGATCAAGACGGGCCAGACTTCACACAAGATAACGTCGACTTGATGGTCGCGATGGCCAACCAGGCAGCTGTGGCAATCGAGAATGCGCGCCTCTTTGCCGAAACGCGGCGACGTGCAGAAGAGTTAGAAGTTCTGGGCAATCTGTCGGCCTCCCTACGTGTGGCGAGCAGTACAGAAGAGATTACCGAAAGACTGTTGAGGGCTACGGTCGAGCTTTTTGAAGCGGACGTCGTTTCCGTCATGGTGCCCAGCGAGGAATCGGAGACGCTCGTGTTAACCCACAGCCACGGTATGCCCCAGTCGCTACAAACCTTTACTTATGACACGGAGTCTTCTATTGCCGGCCGCGTATTTACAAGCGGCGAACCCTATCGCTCGGACAATATTCTGGAGGACCCACGCGCCCACCGCGTGAAACAAGAAGCCTGGCGGCGGGAGACAAGACAGGTAAAGACGGCGATCTACGCCCCCTTGCAGGCGGGAACGCAAACGACGGGCGTTGTATCAGTCATGAACAGGCCAGACCGCCCGCTGGAAGAGGATGATCTGGGCCTGCTGATGGCCATGGCGGAGATAGCGGGTAGCGCCCTACACCGCGCGGGCCTCATGGAGACGCTGGAACAGCGAGTGATCGAGCGCACGCGCGAACTGGCTGAAGCCAATGAGCGACTCAAGGAACTGGACCGGCTCAAATCGAAATTTGTGTCTGACGTGTCGCACGAACTGCGCACGCCGATTACCAGCCTTAGTCTGTACCTCGATCTAATTGAGCGTGGCAGCCCCGAACGCAGCGAGCGTTACTGGACCGTGTTGCGCAAACAGACGGAACGGTTGAACAAGTTGATCGAAGATATACTCAGCCTCTCTCGCCTGCAAATGGGCAAGGTGGATCCCACGCTGACCCCCGTGGATCTGAATGAACTGGTGCAAGAGATGGTCGGCGTGCGCCGCGAAGATTTTGTTATGGCCGGTCTTTCACTTGAATTCGAGGGAGACAAAACCTTGCCGCCGGTTTCTGCACAACCGGAACTGCTCTCGCAGGTTGTCGATAATCTGCTGAGCAACGCCTTCAATTACACCGACGAGGGCGTGGTCCGCGTGCGCGTTTTCCACGACTCGGCCGGCGAGGCGGCTTGCTTCTCCATCAGGGATAGCGGCGCGGGCATCGAGCCCGACGATTTACCGCATATCTTCGAGCGCTTCTACCGCGGGCAATTCGCGGCGCAGTCCAACATTCCCGGCACAGGGCTGGGCCTGACCATCGTCGAAGAGATTATCAATTTGCACCAGGGCCAGATAGACGTTTCCAGCGAACTGGGAAAGGGGACGACGTTCCGCGTTTCGCTACCGCTTAATAAACCGGAATCTCCGGATCCACCTCGCGCGCCCAGCGATTGATACCGCCTTCCAAGTTGTAAAGCCTGGAAAAACCGTGCTGCTGCAGGAGGCGGACGACGTCTGCACTACGCGCGCCCGTGCGGCATTGCACCACAATTTCGCGCGCCGTGTCCAGTTCACCCATGCGCTCCAACACCTGTCCCATAGGTATCAGCTGGGCTCCATGGTGTGACAGGTTAGAAATGCCCCACTCGTGCGGCTCGCGCACATCCAGAATGAGGATATCTTCACCCTCTTCCAGGCGTTGGGCCAGCTGCTCTGGGGTGATAGCGGGAACCTGGTCTTGCTGTCCGTTCTGTTCCATTTGTTGAGTGGTATATAGACTTCGGTCGTGCGCCGGCATGCCGCAAAACATCTCGTAATCGATCAGTTCGGTCACTGTGGGGTTTTCGCCACAGATCTTGCAGTTCGGATTTTTGCGCAGGCGCACTTCATTATACTCCATGTTGAGCGCATCGTAGAGTAACAGGCGTCCGATGAGCGGCTTGCCTACCCCAAGGATTATCTTGATGGCTTCCGTGGCCTGCAGCACGCCGATGGTGCCCGGAAGCACACCCAACACGCCGCCCTCGGCGCAGCTGGGAACGAGTCCGGGCGGCGGTGGCTCGGGGAAGAGGCAGCGGTAGCAGGGGCCTTCTTCGGCATAGAAGACCGACACCTGCCCTTCAAAGCGGAAAATACTGCCGTAGACGTTGGGTTTACCAAGAAGCACGCAGGCGTCGTTGGTCAGGTAGCGCGTAGGGAAGTTATCTGTGCCGTCGATGATCACGTCATACGGCTCGAAGATGCGCAAGGCGTTTTCCGACGTTAGCGGCTCCTCGTACGTATCGACCTGCACGTGTGGGTTAATATTCAGAATAGTCTCCTTGGCGCTCTCCAGCTTAGGTCGACCGACGTCCTGGGTGCCGTGAATCACCTGCCGGTGCAGGTTGCTGTGGTCCACCACGTCGTAATCGACCAGCCCCAGCCGCCCCACGCCCGCCGCAGCCAGATACATGGCAAGCGGCGAACCAAGCCCGCCGGCGCCAATAAGCAGCACGCTGGCTGCCTTCAGCTTGCGCTGCCCTTCCATACCTACCTCAGGCATGATCAGGTGGCGACTATAACGTTGCACTTCCTCATTAGACAATTCGACGCTCTGCGCGTCAATGGTCAGACTCATAATAGACTCTCCATCTGGCTGGTCAGCTTACGGACGTCGGTCAACCCGTAGTTTACGTGCCGGACGCTGCCCTGCCCATCCACAAGCATCGTCGTGGGCAGAGTGAAAACGCCATAAGTGGCAGCCATCTCTGGTTCTTTCTCCGCGTCAATCTTCTCCACTCGAACCTGTTCGCTCACCTGGTCTGGCAGCTGCCGTAAGAATTGGGCCTGGGTCACACAAGGCGCGCAATCGTCGCTCCAAAAGTAGAGGAGTGAAGGTTGACCGTTCGCTAAGGTCACCTGTCGACGAATAGCCTTTTGCGCCTTCACGCGGTGCCGCGCCTGAAAGAGACCATAGGCTGCGACCAGCAAGATGATTAGCGCCAGCGAGATGAGAATTCGTTCGAACATAGGACAAAGGGTTTCAATGTTCAGCCGGTAACGGTTCGCGATTAAAGCCGGGCAGACCCAGGCGATTGAACTGGTAATAGAGGAAACAGCCGGCGCAAAAACCTAGAAACAGATTCAGCGCCGCCAAAACGATCACCAGCCACACCAACGTCCAACCCACAAGGGACTGACCCAGCAACAGAGCTGCCACCGCCAGGGCCACAAATACGCCGCCGAGCCCCTGTGCGAAGCGGTGTGGTTCCGGATTATCTTCAATAATTTGGGGCTTCACGGCGCCTGTGGGCCGTAGCAGGGCGCTATAGACCAACTTAAAGAGGCTTAGCGCCGGCGCCAACGTACCTAAAAGCATGACGGCGCCTACAAAGGCTGCAACCTGCCACATATCTAGCACAAAGGCCAACAGGAGCAGGCCAATAATAAACGCCTGGTTAACCTTCAGGGCCGCGTGATCCACACGACGGTCCGTCACCTGAACACTCATAATTTACTCTCCGGAAACGCTATCTGACGCCACCGGCGATAGACGGAATTATCATCAACGTATCCTCTTCGCCGACCGCCGTCTCCTCGCCATCCAGGTAGCGAATGTCTTCTTCATTCAAATAAACGTTAACAAAACTGCGCAGCTTGCCGTTTTCGAAAAGGTGTTGCCGCAACTGCGGGTAGCTTTCGGCCAGCTGGGCCAGCGCGTCGCCCGCCGTGCCGCCTTGCACATCCACGGCGCTCTGGTTGTCCGTGTACTGGCGAAGCGGCGTTGGTATTCGTATGGTTGCCATAATTATCTCCCTATCTCTGTAACTCGATATCTTCTTCGACGAATCCGGAGCGATCGGGGCGCAGTTGCCATGAGCGGCTCTGGCCCGGTTGCCCATCGCGCACTTCCGTGATCAGATAAGAATAGCCGGGCCACGTGGCCCAGGCCAAATCGCGCGGGGATGCGACCGGTTGATCGTCCGGATGGCTGTGAAAAATTCCAACAATATCCAGGCCCTGGCGCATGGCTGCCATCTCCGCCTTCATCATGTCCTCAGGCGCAATGCGAAAACGAACGCGTCGCTCCTCCTGCACCTTCCAGGTATTTGGCGCCGGGTAAATGGCGGCAACGGCGTTCGCGCCGTTCTCCATCTGACCCAGCAGCAGCCCGCACCCCTCATAAGGGTACGAATCCGTGCCATGAGCCTCAATCTGTTCCTGTATATCAGCCGGTATTTTAAGCACCGTCTCTACTCACTCCAAAAGCGCTCACTTAAATACTTCAATCCGTCATCTGGTAAGACGGTGACCACAGCTCCTTCTTCCAGGTTGCGCGCCACCTCCACACACGCCACGACCGCCGCCGCGGAGGAAATGCCCACAAAGAGCCCTTCCAGACGCGCCAGACGGCGCGCCATGTCATAGGCGTCTTCAGTACGCACCTCGTGTACGGCGTCAGGCAAGGACGCATCGAAGATCGCCGGCTGGATTGCCGTTGGCATATGTTTCAGCCCTTCCAGACCATTGAACGGGCTGTCGGGCTGCACGGCAACGGCCTGTAGGTCTGGATTCAGTTCACGCAATCGCTGCGTGGTGCCCATAAAGGTGCCGCTGGTGCCCAAACCGGCGACAAAGTGGGTGACCTTACCTTTCATTTGCGCCCAGATCTCGTTGGCTGTGGTGTGATAGTGGGCCTGCCAGTTTGCCGGATTATTATACTGGTTGGCGTAGTATACCTCGTCGCTTTCCTCTGCCAGCCGGCGTGCCTCGCGAATGGCACCGTCCGATCCCTCAAGCGGATCCGTCAATATCAGTTCCGCCCCATACGCGCGCAAGATGGCGATACGCTCGGGGCTGGCATTAGAGGGCACAGCCAGTTTGACGTGATAACCGCGGGCACTGCCCAACATCGCGTAGGCGATGCCCATGTTGCCCGACGTTGAATCTAACAACGTCATGCCCCGGCACAGCTTGCCCGACCATTCAGCCGTGCGCATGATGTTCAACGCGGCGCGATCCTTCACCGAACCACTTGGGTTGAACCACTCGGCCTTGCCATAGAGGGCAACGCCCGGGGCTAGATCGGCGTCGCGCTCGATCTTCTCCAGACGCAAAAGGGGCGTATTTCCAACCTGAGCTTCCAGGCTGTTTTCAGAAGCGGAATGGGCTTTAAAAGCTGATACAGATTGTTCTAAGGTTTGCAGCATGTTGCAGATTCCTGAAACTTTCGAGACGTGATAGGCGAAATTTGATCTGGCATAGAAAAACGGTAGCCAGCGACCGTTTGCGATCTTCACCGAAACCGCGAGGGTGGCTGCTACCGTTTGTCCGCGAGCCTATCGACTGCCCGTTATTCAGGATGAGACAAAGGTAGTCAGCGCCCTCGCCTCATACACCTGCAATAGTGCTTCATGCTAATAAACCTTAT
>CAYSMQ010000127.1:0-11619 GCA_964432035.1 uncultured Ardenticatenaceae bacterium | reverse complement strand
TCGAATGGACGGCCGATGTAGAGGTTGAAAGCCGATCAAGGCTGAGGAGTCTTAGCGTGATACGGGCGCTCCTGGTCGACGACCACCCGGCGATACTGTGGGCTGTGCGCCGCTTATTGGAACAGGGCAGCAACGTGGAAGTTGTCGGCGAAGCGCGGGACGGGGAAGAGGCCATTCGGGAGCTGATGAGACTTAAGGTCGACGTGGTGGTGCTTGACATTTATATGCCGCATATCGATGGCTTCGGTGTCCTACGGGCGCTTGGAAGAATGGCGGCGCGTCCCAAAGTCGTGGTGTTATCGACGCATGGATCGCACGCGGTGAAGGAAAGGGTTTTGGCTGCCGGCGCGGACGCCTTCGTAACCAAGGCGAACGCTTTCAAAGAGCTCTTGCCCGCGATTTGGGAAGCGGTGGGATCTTGGAAAGGTGGAGCGGAGGGTGGTTGAGAAAGAAAAAAGCCCCGGTAAGCGGGGAGTATGAAACTGTTGTCAGAGAATCAGCGCGAAGGAGAAAAGGTCCGCAGCATGGTATCTGGGACGGGCACGGTCTTGGGCGCTTAAACTTCTTCTGGACCGTCCACGTTGACGTCGAGCGGGCCGCTAACAGTCATGTGGCCGGGTGTCCATGTATTTAATCAATTTTCCGAAGCGGAGCGCCAGCATCTTGCTGGCTGTATGCCGGCTAGAAGCTGGCGCTCCTTTTCTATTCATTTGTGATGGGAGTCAGGTCGCAGTGTCTTCTTCTTTTGATGCGTAACTCTATCTGATCCGTTCTACGGCTGGAAGATAGCTACCTGATAGAGTCGGCAGGTGTTGGGACCCGGAATACCGTCGGCAAATGCCGTACCCGGGAAGATAGAAGGCAAGCTCTCATCGGTGCAGCCGCCACGGTAGCTATGTATCATATTACTTGCCAAGTCCGGAATTAGCGGACCATGATCATTGAGCGTGAGGTGAATCTCGGCGCCGCGGGGATTAGTAAAGCCGTTGTCGAACCAGGAGTCCGGCAAGTCGCCAGCAGAGAGATGGCCAGAAAAACTGGCTTGACCACTGTCTCCAACTACGTGGCCGGCGCCATAGGTTACATCGGAGTCGACGCCTTCGCTGTTTAGGATAATGTCGGCGGACGTGCAAGGAGAGGTTGCACAAGCATCCGGGTCGCTGACGATTATATACCAGATGGTATAGACATGACCTGGTCTGAGTTCCTTAGCGTTGAAGGTGAATGTCGCTCCATCGTCGTTGCGCACCAGTCTCGCCGATGCGTCCGAGACCATACCGGTCCCGGATTGCGGATGCCAACTTACCGTGGAGTGTTGAACCTCAGCCGGTTCGGCGGCGACAGGCCCAGGACTGGACAGCGCCAGCGCGAACATGGCCAAGATTGCCAAAACGGCAGTCCCATAGAAAGGTCGTACTTTTCTCATATCAATATCTCCTAAAACTCTTGCGTCTGTTTTCATTTGCACCATCATCATAGGAGAATAGTTCCCGCCACGGATCGGCTGATCGATAGGTTTGGGGGATGGGTCTACGGGTGGGTTTAAGGGTTGGTATTACGAAAGGAGCGCCAGAAAGAAAACGGTGAAGAGCCAACAAAAAGCCCCAGCACCAGGCCGGGGCTTCGTCTTAAAATCCGTCGTTAGCCACTAGCTCTCGCCACGTACCAACTCCAACACGGCGCAAGCCGTCTCCAGATCCAGGCTGCGCGGCTCGAGGCTCTGCACGCCGCTCAAACCGACGCGGGCCCGCCAGCGCCGGCCGCTGACCAGCTCCGGAAACGAACGGCTGACGGCGCCGTCGCCGGCCTGGGCCAGCTGCGCCAGGGCCTCCTGCCGGCGCCGCTCGGCTTGCTCGCGCCGGCGGTTGGACGCGATGGTCGGTGATTTTTATTCTGTCGATTTTTTCTCCAATGCTTCAAGAATCGCTCCCGCGATTGAAACACTGGACACTAGCCTGATGTGCCCCAGCCCGGGCAGCTACAAAACACTGAGAATCGCCCTCGCGATTGAAACATGAGAGGATCGGCAGGAGAGGAGGATCGTTGCTGCGCTTCATGGTACTGGGACTCAACCCTGTGTCGGAGCGCGGATGGGTGTACGAGAGTGGGGTGGGACGGTATTTTGTGGATATGCAGCCGGGTGAATATGGGTTGAGCACGGCGTGTGAGTTGGCGTTGTTTGAGTAGTTTGTCGAGGGTAGGGCTTGCGACGCAAGTGAGGTTGAGGGCGTGTGCCGGGTACTGACGCCAAGTGCCGGGACAAAGGCGCGCTGAAGCGCTCACTACGAGCGGGCGGTGCGCTCATATGACGCCAGCGGGCGATAGGCACGGCAGAATATCGGACATGCCGGACTTATCGAAAGTAGCAGATCGGGCTGTTGACGATTGTAACGTAGGAGGCGTCGGGTAGGTTGATTGCTAGGCTGCGCGGCGTCGACGTATGTGCAAGGTTGAGACGGCCTCTCCGTGCTCTCCCTCGCGCTCCCACTCGTAGTCGACGTTCAGGTAGTCCATAATCGGCCCGTACACGTCGGCGAGCAAATCAACGTCCTCACCTTCATCGCTCAAATGACCGATTGACGTCTGGATCGTCGCTTCGTCTTCGCCTACCTCGTAGCGCCGCAACTCTGACCCCAGTGACACCGGATTGAGCGCCGCGTAGTACGCTATCTGCTGCATGTCGCCGCGGCATTCTTCCCAGCCGGGCGCAAAACGCTCACCCAGCCACTGGACGAACTCCTCAGGGTCTATGCCCTGCTCGCGCAGGTAGTCAATTACAGCAAAGAAGAGGCCATTCCAATTACCTGCAGCCTGTTCGAGACGCTCCTCGATGGAAAAATTCGGATCTTGGTGCTCAGCCATCATATTTCCTCCGTCTAAATAGCCGATGAACACGTGCCTGCACTCCCCGCTAAGAACAGGATAAACTGGTTGAAGGCGGAATGCAATGGGAAAGGACAGAGTTGTTCTATGCGGGATAGACGTTTGCCGGAGACGCTTGCTGTGGTAAAAGGGGGGCGCGTGTTATGTAGAGCTTACGGGGTAGACGGCTATGGAAGGCAAGCGACAAAGGGTTGCAGTTGTGGGCGCGGGGATGGCGGGGTTGGCTGCGGCGTATGAATTGGCGAAGGAAGGGGTTGAGGTCACGGTTTTTGAGAAGAACTCGTATGTGGGCGGTAGGATTAGGACGGATGTGTATGAGGGGAAGCGTATCGAAGGAGGGGCGCAGACGTATTTTGAGTTTTACCGGTTGACGCGCAGATTGATCCGTGAAGTAGATCTGGCCAAGTATGAAAGGACCCTGCCAGGGCGGACGGGGATCTTGCGTCGCCGCAGAATTTCGGACATCTCTTCGGGTCTGGCGCTGCTTTTCGATGGCCACCTTAGCTTTGGCAGCAAGTTGCTGTTAGGTAAACTTCTGCGACGTTTGCTGGCTCATTGGCGGCAATTGGATCATGAAAGGCTGGAGCGGGCGCACGCGCTGGACACGAAATCTGTGGCGGAATTCGCCGTGGAGGAGCTGAATGAAGAGATCCTGGCGTACGTGTTTGAACCGGTTCTTTCGGGGCTGTTTTATTGGCGGTCAAGGGAGGTTTCTCAGGCGGCGCTGTTTGTTTTGCTGCGGCAGGCGTTGACCGGCTTACGGCCGATGACCTTGAGGGGTGGCCTGAGTTCTCTGCCTTATGCGATGGCACAAGATCTTGATGTGCGCGTGAATCACACGGTGACGCAGATTGCGAAGACGGAGCGTGGCAAGTACCGTGTTGCGGGGCACAACGGGTCTCACGCGTTCGGGCATGAATTTGACGCTGTTGTGTGTGCCACAACGGCGGCGGTGGTGCCGCGACTGATCCCGTCCCTTAGTTCAACTCAAAAGAGGTTTTTTCGAAGTATCAAGTATTCGCAAAATGTCAATATTGCAGTGGAAGTAGACGTTAATCCGATAGCGGAGATGCCCAGTCTGTACGTGCCCCCGGCGGAACGTCATATCCAGAGCCTGGGCGCGGTTACCCGGCAGTCGGATGGGGTGATTTCGCTGTTTTCTTCTGCGACATCGGGCGCCGATCTTGTGGACAAAAGGGATAGAGTGGTCTCAACCAGGCTGGTGCAGGACTTTGAGAAAGCGCTGCCAACGGCGAACAATGGCGACCTTCGTCCAATACCGGAGCTTATCTATCGTTGGCCGAGGGCTTTGCCTGTTCTTGACGTTGGTTACTTTGATCGACTGAGAGCGTTCCGAAGGAGAAAGCTTGAACCGGGCAAGCTAGTGTTCTGCGGCGACTATTTGGGAGGGGCGATTATCGAAGGCGCGGTGCGTAGCGGAATGGATGTGGCGAATCGTTTGACTTCCCGGCTGTGACTGTCTTGCCGAGACGAAGCCCACGGAGAATAGAGAAAGGTCCGAAAAGTGTTGAGGCATGCCTATCATACTTTAGTCGTCAAATTTGCGTGCACCCGCATCGGCGGTTGGATGGTCTTGCACGTGTTCAATCCGCTTGACAGGTGGTTGATGCGCTGGAGCAAGGGCGCGCTTAACTCGAGCGCGGGCACGAATTTCAGCGCGGCGCTGCTCCGTTGTAGAGGAGCCAAAAGCGGCAGGCTGCGCGAGGTACCGTTGCTTGCTACGCCGCTTGGAGATCAGTTTGTGCTGATCGCGTCGGCGACGGGCCAGGAGAAGAACCCGGCGTGGTATTACAATTTGAAGGCAAATCCTGAATGCTCCCTGCTGATTCATCCTCATGGTGAGATTGAGTGTGTTGCCCATGAGGCGGAGGGAGAAGAGCGCAAACGGGCCTGGGCGGCGGCGAATGCGCTCTACTCCGGCTATGAGACTTACCGGGAACGGACCGAACGGCGCGTTCCGGTGATGGTGCTCACACCGTTAGTTCACGACGGGTAGGAAGCTCTGCCAGAAGGGAATGTGAGCGGCGTCACCGGCGAGCAAGACGGAGGATTGGGGAATGGTGGGTTCGGTACGGACGGCGTCGCCGAAGGTGGAAACGCGATACGTTTTATTGGGCCGTCCAAATTGAACGGTTTCTGCGTCGAAGGTGAAGGGCTCAGTGGACAAAACGGTAATCTCGCCCTGGCCCTCGGCAAGGCCGCGATTGGGCGCTTGCACGGTCAGTATGTCTTGCAAGCTTATGGTCGCGGTGGTCACGGCTGTGCCCTGAGCAAAGGAATCTGGATCGTCGAAGGAAGCCGCCGGAGAATCCTGGTAATAGTAGGTGATTTCGCCGACGGAATCGAGGGCAAAAATGGCGCGGACGGCATCGGTAACCACGGCGCGTGAAGTCAAATTAGCGGTGGCATGATAGGTGAAATGGGCCGTCTCTTCGGAGCCGTTCACAGGATCGGAGTCAGAGAACAGCTCTTGGGGAGCGATTCCCTCGACGTCATAGAGGTAGCCGTAAGCCGTGAATTCGGCGCCGTCTTGATCGATGCGGCCCGCGAATTGGAAGTTTTCGGAGGCGATTTCGGCGACCTGGTTTTCCTGCGAGTGTAGCTCTTGTCCGCCGGCAAGCAGAAGCAGGAGGGGTATGAGAACGATTACCCCGACCCAGAACAACCTGCGAAGGGATATGTTGCCAAAACGCGCGTTAAGCATGGACTTTCTCCTTTACACTGAAAATACGATTACAAGTGGATGATCTTATAAACATGATATGAGGCGCTTTGTTTTGCCGCTGGTGCTCCTCTCTATGCCCGTGGTCTTGTCCACGATAATTGGAGGGACAACGGCGTCTAGTCGCTGCAGCGCGGTGCTCACAGAATTAACGAGGGTTGATTCCTGAAACTCATCGCCGGCGCCGTCGAGGTGTAGCGTCAACTTGCCATTTTCCTGGACAACTTGCCAACTGGCGACGGGCGCGGCGTCGAGGATGCGGTAGAAGACCATGGGGTGGACGTCGACGGTTCCTTCCTGACGATGGGGAAATCGGAGGATGTCCTCTTGACGGCCCTGGATGTCATCGATGAGTTGGAACCGGCAGCCGCAGGAACATGGATCTGGCGCCAGGCGGATCTTATCGGTCAATTCATAGCGAATCAGCGGTTGGGTGTGGTTGAAAAGCACGGTCAGCAGAACTTTGTCGCCGTATTGACCGGGCGGCACGGGCCGGTTCTGCTGGTCGACCACTTCGAGTATGAAAAGGTCTTCGAACAGGTGTAAGCCACGTGTTTGCCGTTCGCGGCCATTGGAAGCGCGACGTGGGGAGGCGCACTGCACGGCGAATGTGCCGCCTTCGGTTGCACCGTATTGGTCGTGGACGACGTCGCCCCAGACTGCGCGGAGTTTCCGGCGCAGCGCGGGCGACAGCACTTCGGCCGTATTGACAATGCGTTGCGGCGCGATCTGTAGGCGACCGGCGGTTTGTTCGTCGGCCAGAATGCGGGCCATGGAAGCGTAGGTGATTAGCACGTCGGGCTGCCAGTTATTGAGTTGTCGCACGATTGAAGCGAGGGGCCGGCCCACGTCTATGCGCAGCATGGGAAGCCATGAGCTGCGAACGCTGGCGCCGACTCGCGCGGAGATATGCCAGGGGGTTGTGGAAGCGACGATGGCCATTTTGGGGCGTTGGAGGGCCCCTCGTAAGGAGCCGACGTGTCGCTCGAAGCGGGAGAAGGAGGCCAGCACGGTGAGCCATTCGTCCTGATCGTAGAGGATGTAACTGGGCTCACCGGTGGTGCCGGAGGTGGCGTTGACGATGTATTGGCCGCGAAAGCGCTCGTCTCCCTGGATGGATTGTACGTGGGAGGCGACGGCTGCGCGGTCGACGGCGGGGTCGGTGACGATGGCGTTGAAGTGGTCGTGCAGCATGGATTTCTTCAGAACGGGGAGTTCTTCCAGGGGGTGGTCGTAGCGGCCCGCATGAAATTCTTGATAGAACGGTGAGTGAGCGTAGGCGTGGGTACGGAGGCGCGCCAGGGCGGCGGACTGGTGTTGTTCGATTTGGGCGCGCGTCCAGGTTTCGCGGCGACGGATCTGTCGCAGCGTGCGCAGCATGCCCAAAATTGTGCGATAGGTTCTCAGGGTACCCATTCGACGACTAATTGGATTGAATTGAGAAATTGATTGGGGCGTGTCCTTCTGACACATTCTAGTGAAGCGAGGAGATCGCGTCAAGAAAGGGACGCAGAGGGAGTGAGGGCGCTTGGTCGAACTGTAATGATGGAGGAGGAGGGCATGTGCCGGGCACTGACCCCAAGTGGCAGGCACAGTTTAGGTGTGCCCGGCACAGTCTAGGGCAGGGCCAGGTGGGCGAGGAGGGGGAGGTGGTCGGAAGGGTAGTTGCCCTCGAACTTGTCGGGGAGGATGGCGTGGCGCAGGACGCGGAGGTGGGGGGTGACGAAGATGTAGTCGATTTTTTGGTCTAGGAGGCCGGAGAAGTCGGGGTTGAGAGTACCGGTGGGGCCGTGGTGGCCCTGGCGGGCGTGGCGCCGGGCGTCGCGGAGCGCGGCGCGGGGGCTGCCGCCGCCCTGGGTGAGGATCTGGTAGGGTTCGGAGCGCGGGGGGCAATTGAAGTCTCCGGTGACGATGGCGGGCGCTTGTGGGGCGATTTCGGCGATTTTCTCCAGCAGGAGGTAGGCGCTTTGCACGCGGGCCGTTTCGCTGAAGTGGTCGAAGTGGGTGTTGAAGAGGAAGAAGCGCGCCGGTGTACGCTTTTCGGCGAATTGGGCCCAGGTGACGATGCGGATGCAGTCGGCGTCCCAGTCGCGGCTGCCTGGGCGGTGGGGGGTTTCGGAGAGCCAGAAGACGTCGAATTGCAGGAGGGTCAGGCGGGATTGGTCGTAGAAGATGGGGGTGAATTCGCCGGCGTCGCGCCCGTCTTGGCGTCCGGCGCCGATCCAGCCGTAGCCGGGCAGACGTTGGGCGAGGTCGTCGATCTGGTGTCGGAGCGCTTCCTGCAGACCGGCGAGTGCGGGCCGGTGACGGCGCAGGAGGCGGGCGACGTTTTCTTTGCGGTGGGGCCAGGCGTTGGGGCCATCGTCGCTGTTGTCGAAGCGGATGTTGTAGGAGATGACGGGGAGGGTGTTGGTTGGTTCGTGGTCCATGTTTTGGGCGCCTGTTGATGGTGGTTGTTGTGGCCTGGAGGCGTGTGTTTCTTAGTGTAGGCGCCGGGAGCCGGATTGTCACGTCTTGACGGCGAGGCGCGAGCGGGTAGGAAGTACCATGGCGTCTGGCGGGCGATGGCGTAGGATTTGGGGGTGGCTGAGACATGTGAGGTGGGGTTCGTGGCTTGCGCGCCGCGGATCCGTGTACAGGTAATGTTATGTGGTTGATCTTGTTTTACATATTGCGCTCGGGTGCGCCGGCATGCCGGCGGGAGGGCGGCGGGCGCGACCTTGTGGGGATTGTGGGGGCGGTTGTGGGGTTTATGTTGGGAGGGGTGGGCCAGCTGGCGATGGTTGTCGTGGTGCCGCCGTATGTGAGCCGCACGCCGTGGCAGCAGTGGGGGTCGGGGCTGCCACTCTTGTTGCTGGTGACGGGATTTCCGGTTCTGATCGGTTCGCTGGTGCTTTACGCATCATTGCGCAAGATGCGGGACGGGGAGTAGTCGGGTAGTACTATTGTCCTGTGGAAGAGACGGGAGCCGATGTGTCATAATGAAACTGACCCTCTTCTTGAAGCCCGCTGCGACTCTCCTCCCCTTGTTAAACCGTTTTCGCAGCGGGCCCTCTTTTCGGACACAAGTCGGGCGCAGGGCGATGCGCCCCTACAAATGGGCCACTTTACAGGAGCGTGGGGCTCACTGCATGGTGACGTAGACGGCGATGGCGCCTTGTCCCGAATCCCAGCTTTCTAGCGCTTTGCCCACAATGGTTCCGGGGCTTGCGTCGGATGCGCGCATGGCGTGGCCGGGATTGGGCGACGGTGTGAGCAGGTCGCCGGGCTGAATGGGGCCGTAGGCGGCGTCGACCTTGATGTGCATGAAGGCGCCGAGGGTGACGACGCTGAGATACTCTTCTGCCTGGATGGCGTTGCCGGCGGCGTTCTGAGGTAGCGCCTCGGCAGGGCGCGCCAGGCGTTCTCCATTTTCTTCTTCGACGACAAAGCGCTGGTCTACGACGCCGACGACGGCGGCGGCGTTGTCAGCTGTGGCTTTGACGACGCGCATGACGGGGATGGCGCCGACGACGGGATCGTCGACGCCGACGACGGCGACGAGATCGCCGGCTTCTAGCGCCTCGGGTCCGGCGTTGAGAGAGATATCTACCACGTAGCCGGCTTTTGAGCCTGTGGCCGTGATTGAGCCGTTGACGTTGAGTGTGCCGTTGACGTAGAGTCCCGGTTGCCCGGAGCCTCCGCGGTTCGTGAAGTAGCCGGCGAAGTAACC
Source organism: uncultured Ardenticatenaceae bacterium (assembly GCA_964432035.1). Taxonomy (GTDB): domain Bacteria; phylum Chloroflexota; class Anaerolineae; order Promineifilales; family Promineifilaceae; genus JAAYYY01. The sequence goes on along the minus strand of CAYSMQ010000127.1, from coordinate 2,281 downwards.
TGGCGGGCTGCTGGCGTAGAGGCCGCGATAGCCGTCGCTGTAGAAGTATCCTGCATAGTTGGTGTCGGTGGTGCCGTACACGCCGACGCCGTTGTTACTGGCGCCGTACACGCCGCGATTGGCGCCGATGCCGGCGACGCCAACCGTACCGAGCGGCTGGGAGATGCCGGTTATGTCGCCGGCTTCACCACGAAGGGCCTGGTTAGCGGCGCTCTGGGCGTAGACGGCGTAACCGGCGTCTGAGCTAATGTAAGCGCCGTGATCGTAATGGTCATCGCCGTTGCTTTCGACGCGGAGGCCATAGCCGCCGTCGCTGGTGAAGTAGCCGCCCCAGCTGTTGTTGCTGGCGCCGTGGACGGCGATGTTGTTCTGGCTGGCGCTAAGGAGGCCGACGCCGCCGTTGGCGTCTGCCTGCAGAGCGGCGCCGGTGGCGGGGGCGACGCCGGCGAGGATGGCGTCGCCTGCGGCGATGGCATCGCCGACGATGTCGGCGCCGGGGCGCAGGCCGAGGGCGTAGGGCGCGGGCGAAAGTTCGTGGCGGGGCGAGAGGGTGAGGCCTTCGACGATGATGCTGAGCCAGAGGGCCTGGCCGTTGAAGTCGGCGTGATCGACGCCGAGGGTGACGGTGAAGAGGCCGTCTTGCACGGTGACGTTCATGTCGCCGCTGTCCCAAACGGCCGATCCGGCGACTTCATGATCGTAGACGACGAAGCGCATGGTGACGGATCCGTCGACGGGGTTACCGCCGGAGCCGTTGAGGCGGCCTTGATAGGTGATTCCTTCGGTTACGGTTGCTGCAGCCAATGAGGGGGGCGACGGCTGCCAAGCGGGGAATGCTGCGGAGACGCCTACGGTCAAGATGAGGATGGCGATGGCGCCGACTACGAGAGATAACGTTCGCCCGGTCATGTTACCCTTCCTTTGCGGGGTGTTCCGCGACTGTGGATGTTTGAAGTGGATGGATCAGCGCGGCTAACGCTAGAGATAAGGTACAGTTTTGTGAGGGTGGGGTCAAGGAAGGGGAGCTAGAGGGGAGAGGGTAGAGCTAGAGCGAGAGGGTGGGGGTGAGCCGGCCGCCGCTGGGTTGCCGGCGTTCCAGATTCTGACAAGAGGTGGAGCGGGTGATTTTCACGGCGGCGGGGAATCCGCTAAACTTGCGCCAGAATGGTCGAGACAGAACGCAAAGTATAAGGAGGTTTTTAGTGATGCTGAAACAACGAGTGGTTGAAGCGTTGAATGAACAGCTGGTCAGTGAGTTTGGGGCCTCGGCGCAGTATGTGGCGGCGGCGGTGTATTTTGAGGAGATGGTGCTGCCGGAGCTGGCGCAGTTCTTTTTTCGCCAGTCGGAGGAAGAACGGATGCACGCGATGAAGATCGTGCATTATCTGTTGGAAACGGGTTGTAAGCCGATCATACCGGCGACGCCGGACCTGCGTAATGAGTTCGAGAGCGCAGAGGATGCGGTGCAGATGGCGCTGGAGCAGGAGAAGCGGGTGACGGAGGAGATTAACAGCATCATGCGCATTGCGGTGGAGGAGGATGACTATACGACGCAGAGTTTCTTGCAGTGGTTTGTGAATGAGCAGGTGGAAGAGGTGGACACGATGACGAACCTGCTGCGGACGATCCGGCACGCGGGAGGGAATCTCTTGTGGGTGGAGGATTACGTGCGGCGCAACCCGCAACATGAGGGGGAGGAGGGAGATGGAGGGTAGAGCTAGAGGAGAGAGCTAGAGAGGGGGGGTGAGCCGATAGCCGAAGCCGCGGATTGTTTCGAGGAGTTGGGGTTGGGCGGGATGGGGTTCGATTTTGGCGCGGAGGCGGCGGATGTGGGTGTCGACGGTGCGGGAGTCGACGGGTTGGTCGTAGCCCCAGACATGGCGTAGGAGGGTCTGGCGGCCGAGGGCGCGGCCCTGGTTTTCCATGAAGTAGGCGAGGAGGTCGTATTCTCTGGGGGTGAGCTCCACTTCGTCGCCGTGGAGGAGGACGCGGCGTTGGGCGGGCCACAGTTGGAGAGGGCCGCAGGTTAGCGGTTGTTCGTCGTCGGGTTGCTCGTGGCTGCCGACGAGGCGCAGGAGGGCGCGCACCTGGGCCAGGAGTTCGCCGGGCGCGAAGGGTTTGGTGAGGTAGGCGTCGGCGCCGCGCTCGAGGCCGGCGACTTTTTCCCAGGATTCGTCTTTGGCGGTGAGCATGACGATGGGCAGGTAGCGTTGCCGTTGGCGCACGCGGCGGGTGACTTCGTAGCCGTCGAGGCCGGGCATCATGATGTCGAGGACGATGA
>CAYSMQ010000126.1:0-11640 GCA_964432035.1 uncultured Ardenticatenaceae bacterium | reverse complement strand
TCACAACCCAGCTGTTGCTGCCCGTCGCCGGCGATCCGCGCACCAGGCCGAAGGTGGGAGGCCGTCCTGCCAGCGTCGTATTGACGCGAGACCAATCCACGCGCGCTACAGAAGTTGATTGAATTGCGCCGTTTTCGGACGATGTGCCATTCCCGTTGTCATCTGAGGATTCTCCATCAGACGGTTCGCCATTCTCCATTTGGTCCAGACGCGCGATGACGGGACGGCTGTCATAAGGATAACCGGGCAGGATGATCGTTGTGGCGGCCTCGCCGAGCTCCTGGTTCAACCGGGCGCGCGCCAGCTCATTATCCCAGTTTCCGCCCAAGTCCCAGGCCATCACGACACCCCAGGAAATCGTATCCAACGGTTCCCATGGTTCGATCTCCCACGGCTCCTGGACCACACCCAGGATCGTCTGGTTAAGCGAAAATTTGTCGCCGTTCTGCGCCAGGTAAGCGTTGACCCCGGCGCTGTACGCTTCCAGGATCTCCATCATTTCCGGCGCTTCCCGCTCATAATAATCCAGGTGCGTTTGCGCCATGCGATTCCAGCCGATCGTGCGAATGAAGCGGTCCGTTTCCAGCAAATCCTCGCCCAGAATTTCTGACAGACGTCCCTGCCCGGTGTGCCGCCAGAACTCCATCTGCCAGAAGCGGTCCTGGGCGTGGACAAACCCTTGGGCGAAATACATGTCGTGCTCGTTATCGGCGTAGATGTGGGGCACGCCGGCGGCATCGCGATAGACATTGACTTCTGCCTCAAGGCCGTCTAAAGTTATGTCGCCCCTCGTCTGTGGAAAGGGGCGCCGGACCGTGATCGCTAGAAACACCGCTGCAGCAAGCAACGTTAACAACAAAACGACCAGGATAACTGGTACAACGCGTGGAAGACGCCTCATCACTTCTCCTCCAAACTCAGTAGCTTCACGCAAAAGCGCAGGGCTTACAATTTGTAGCATGCCTGTTCGGTCCGGGCAACGTCTGCTCCCGCCACAATGGGACGCCAACAGGAGAAATACTATGAAGCGCCACTTTATTGCCCTTTTCGTCATCATTTTTGGGGTAACTGTCCTTGCTGCGACGCAGTTGCAGGCTCAGGAACCCCGCCCTTTCCCACCACAAGACCACAGTGAGGACGTCGTCTGTGGTGGCCTCGAAGCCCCTAACCTGCTACAAAACCCTTCGTTCGAGGGCGACTACAGCCCCTACGTGCCGCCAGGAGGACATCCCGATTGCCCGACGGGCACGTGTAATTCGGTGCAAATGGCCGATGGTTGGACGCCTTACTGGCTTTCGCCACATGATACGAACAACACCGACATCGCTAATCCTGAGTACAAACCCGCGACGACGGCAGACGTTCCGGTACGCGTCCACGAAGGAGACCGCGCGCAACAGTACTTCACTACCTTCAGAACACACGAAGCAGGATTTTATCAGACAGTCTCCGTAACACCGGGCAAAGTATACTGCTTTGGTATTTGGGGCCACGCTTGGTCGTCCAACAACGATGATGCACACACCAGTGATTCCGAGTTAGAACAGAGAATCGGCATCGATCCCACAGGTGGCACGGATTGGCAAAGCTCCAACATTATCTGGGGTGGTGCCCGACAATACTACAATCAGAAAGACAACGCGCCTTATGTTGAAAATGCTTTCGGCCCCTTCACCCTTGTGGTGCGCGCGGAGGCCGAACAGATGACCGTTTTCACCTGGGCCCAACCCATCTGGCCCGTTGCACACAACGACGTCTACTGGGACAGTGCCATCCTACTGGAGGCACCAGAAGAACCCGCCATGACGGTTTCACGACACAGCTTTACCATCCTGGAACAAACGGACGACGCCGGGCTCTACAACCTTCCCGTCGACATCTCCTTCGCTCAGGACCCGGGCGTCATCTGGTATGCCACTGTTGAGGATGGAAATACACTAGATGTCACGCTTTGGCCCATGGTCGCTGAAGGCGCAGCCGGTAGAGGAGACGACGACCTGGAGATTACGTTCGCAACCGACGCCTATGCTCCCGGCTCTTACAACGCGACCATCACCGTTACTTCCGAGCCCGCCGTCCCAGGTACCCCTGCGACGGTAAACGTCAGCCTGCATATCCTAGACGAGATCATCAACCACTACCTGCCCCTTTACAGACACTAGTGCCAAAGTTGCCAGCGTCTGGCAACTACAGTATGCAAAAGGGCGCTCTGTAGAGCGCCCTTCCTAATTTCTAAACATCAGATTACAGAAAAACGTCCGCCTACTTCTTCTCCACAGGCTCCTTCGTTTCTGTTTCTTCCTCTGGCTCCTCCTGACCTTCGCGCACACCTTCGCGGAAGGCGCTGATACCTTTGCCTAATTCGCTGCCCAGCTTACTAATACGACCCACACCGAATACAAGCAAGACAACGACCAGGATGATAATCCATTCCCAACCTTGTATCATACTCTGTCTCCTTCAAACCAACACTCTGCTGCACGTATCCGGCGGGGCTCCGCCCCCTTCCGGTTATCAATTGTAACGTATGTTCCAGACGCCACATGTGCGGCAAGCTGATTCACAATGTTCACGATTTCATTATAACATTGCCCCCCCGCCACGCAATAGCGCCCAGAGTGGGCAACCATCTCAATCTCCAATCTCTAATCTCCTCCTATGGACCGCAGACCGCCGACCACTGACCGCAGAAATCTCGAGTCCCCAATCACTTAATCTCCAATCTCTAATCTCCACCTCCCCCAGTTGCCCACCCCCCAGCACCCTGCTAAACTAAACACACCATGACACAAGCCCTCTACCGCAAGTGGCGACCTGCTCGTTTTGACGCCGTCATTGGGCAGGAACACGTCACGCGCACGCTCCGCAATGCCATTGCTTCGGGCCGTTCCGGGCACGCCTATCTCTTTTGTGGTCCGCGCGGCACCGGCAAGACGACGACGGCGCGCCTCCTGGCCAAAGCCGTCAATTGCCAGCATGAAGACCTCGCCGAGCGTCCCTGCAACGATTGCCCAAGCTGCCGCGCCATCGCCGAAGGTCGCTTCCTCGATCTCATCGAAATCGACGCCGCGTCCAACACAGGCGTGGACGATATCCGCGACCTCCGGGACAAAATTAATTTCTCACCCAGCGAAGGCCGCTTCAAAGTCTACATTATTGACGAAGTGCACATGCTCTCCACGGCAGCCTTCAACGCGCTACTCAAGACGTTGGAAGAACCGCCGCCACACGCCAAGTTTGTGCTTGCGACGACCGAAGAACATAAGGTCCCGCTGACGATTAAATCACGCTGCCAGCAATTCAACTTCCGGCTCCTGACCCAGACGGAAATTGCCAGCCGCCTGCGCTGGATTGCGCAGCAAGAGCAACTATCAGTGGAACCGGAAGCCCTGGAACTCATCGCGCGCCAGGGGTCTGGCAGCATCCGCGATGCCGAAAGCCTGCTGGACCAGCTGGTTGCCGCACCGGGAGACACAATTAGCCTGGAGCGCACGCAGATGGTTCTTGGAACCGCCTCTAATCAGGCCGTCGCTGACCTGGTCGATGCCTGGCTCTCTTCAGACGCGTCCGGCGGCCTACGCATCATTCATAGTGCGCTTTCGGCGGGCGCCGACGTACGACAGTTCGCACGCCAGATGGTCGACTACCTGCGCAACGTGCTCCTGTTGCAGGCTGCCGGCGACGACGTCCCGCTCGATGTTTCTGAGGAGGAGCGCGAACACATGACGCGCCAGAGCCAGCAAGCGTCACGCGAGGAGCTCATCGAAGCCGTCAAAGCGTTTAACGGCGCGGCGTTAGCCTCTTCCAGCAGCTGGCAGCCACAATTGCCGTTGGAGCTTGGTTTTATCAGCCTTTTACCAGACGAACCGGCATCGCAACCACCGCCCACCGCGGGTACGGTGCAGACGCCAACCCCGGCTGCCCCAAAAACGGAAGTCGGGCCGCCACAGCCTGAAGAAAGTGAACCGGAAACGATCGCTGAACCGGAAACAACGCCTGCCGTTGCAGAACCGTCGGATGCCGCAGAAGCGTCAGAGCCTGAAACAGAAACGACCCTGCAAGAGGAACCGTCGGCGGCCTCTGCAAAGCCTTCTTCTATTACGCTGCAAGCCGTCAAACAGCATTGGGAGCCCATGCTGGTGCGCGTGGGTCGGGCTGATCGCAACCTGCCTGCGTTGCTCAATGTGAGTAAACCACTCGCCATTGAGGGCAACGTCATCGTCCTAGGCTTCGACTACGGCGTTCTGAAAGAAAAGTTCGAAGACCGGCCTGGTGCGCGCGAACTGGTCGCCGCAACGTTGAGCGATCTACTGGGCGCGAAATGTATCGTGCGCTGCGTTGTCAGCGACAGGTACACTCCGCTAGAACCCGCACCACAACAGGAACCAGAAGAAGAATCAGAATCACAGGCGGATGCCACGCAGCCCACGTCGTCGCCGCCATCCGACACAGAAACAACCGTGGACCGCGATGCTTTTTACGCCCTGGCCGATGAGCTGGGCGGAGAAGTCCGTGAATCATAAATAAGAGAGGAGATATCAATGGCAAAACGACCATATGGCCGTAAACCAAAGAAATCTGGCAAGAGCTCTGGCGACCTCATGGCCCAGGTGCAACAAATGCAAGAACAGATGGCGCAGCAACAAGAGGCGCTTGCAGACGAGACGATCACCGTCACTGCCGCGGGCGGCGTGATCAGCGTGGAGATCACCGGACATCAGCGCGTAAAATCCATCACCGTTGACCCCGAAGTCGTCGATCCCGACGACATCGAGATGCTCCAGGACATGCTCGTCGCCGCCGTCAACGCCGCCATCGAACAATCACAAACCATGGCTGCCGAAAAGATGGAAGGGCTCACAGGCGGCATGGATATCAACAGCCTGCTGGGCGGGCTTGGAATGTAAGACGTGGCAAGCAACGTATTGCCGCGTCCCGTGCAGCGGCTTATTGACGAATTTGCACGGTTACCCGGTGTCGGGCCCAAGTCGGCCGCGCGCCTGACGTTTTACCTCTTGCGCGCTGCAAATGAGCAAGCGCTGGAGCTTTCCGCCGCATTGCAAGATCTCAAAGAAAAGACGACGTTCTGTTCGGTCTGCCACAACATCACCGAACAGGATCCATGCACCATCTGCCTCGACGATGATCGGCAACGCGATCTGATTTGCGTCGTCGAGGAGCCCCTGGACATCGTCGCCCTGGAACGCTCACGCGCTTATAGCGGACTATACCACGTCCTGCACGGCGCCATCTCGCCGGTCGAAGGCATTGGACCTGAGGACCTGAAGATCGAAGAGCTTATGCAGCGTCTAGAAGACGGCGCCTTTAGCGAGCTGATCATCGCCACCAATGCCACACTAGAAGGTGACGCCACCACACTTTACCTGCAAAGGAGACTCTCCGAGATCGAAGGCTTGCGGCTGACCCGTCTGGCGCGCGGCCTTTCTGTGGGCGGCGACCTGGAGTATACCGACGAAATCACCATCACCAGAGCGCTGGAGGGACGCCAGTCCCTATAGTCCCATGTTTGAAGCGCGTCCCCCGCGGTCGCCGGGCGTACCGGTCGGTTATGCCCTCACCCTCGCGCTCCTACTCCTTAGCGCCGTCTCCATCTACCTGCTGTTCAACCGGCCCATCACCTTGCTCTCGTTCTTTCTGGGACTCCTCGTTTTCCTCTCGGCGCCGGCCGTTGGCCTCTTGATCTACTGGACTGCGGCACTCTCCGGTGCCCGCTACCGGCTAGCAGGCGATTCACTGCAAATTGCCTGGGGGCCCTTGCGACATGAGCTACCGTTGAACGACGTAGAGCTTGTCGACGCGCCGGCTGAGGAAGCGCGCCTGGACGCCTTTAGAGGCTTGCGTTGGCCCGGTTACCTGTTGGGTCGCGGACAACTGGGAGACAACCGACGCGCGCCCGTCATGTTCTTTGCCACACAGCCGCCCCCGGACGTGCTGCTGCTCGCTTCCAACGGAGATTGGTATGGGCTATCGCCTCAAGATCCCGGCGCCTTTCGTGATGCACTAAAAACGGCCCGCTCTAGTCTATCGCAAGAGGCTGGGCGTTCGCCGCATAAACAGCACGGTTGGCTCGCCTGGCCCCTCTGGCGCGACCGCACCGCCAGCATCTTGCTTGTGGCAGCGCCATTGCTCAACGCAGTCCACTTTGCCGTATTGGCTGGGCTGTTTCCCACCCTACCTGAAGTCGTTCCCTTACATATGGACAACGCGGGCGCCGTCTTGCTCTCCGGAGCGCCCTCGCGCCTTTTCTTGCCGCCGCTCTTTGGCCTTCTCAGCTGGCTAACCAATACCGTCCTGGGCTGGGTTTTCTACCAGCGTCGCCACGAACAGACAATAGCCTATTTGCTGTGGGGCGCCGCCGTCGTCCTCCAAGTCATGGCCCTGGCCTCTCTATTACTCCTTCTCCCGTAAATGAGCCTTCCCTGTTATCATTGGTCCGTGCGACGGAACGGAGTCGACACGACAAACTGTAGGCCCTATGCTACACGCACTCTTACCTGCCTGTCTCTTTAGCGCCCTTATCAGCTTCCTCGCTTATCGGCGCGGTTCTCTCTCAACCTCTGGCGTCGCCGGCGGCATGCTGGTAGGCACGCTCACCTTTGGCTTTGGCGGCTGGAGTTGGGGCCTCTTACTGGCAATCTTTTTCGTCAGCTCCAGTCTGCTCTCGCACTACAAAGAAAGCGAGAAGCGCGCCGCCGCGGAGAAATTTGACAAGACCCACCGGCGCGATCTGGCCCAGGCGCTTGCCAACGGCGGTGCGGGCGCCGTCGCCGCTCTGCTCAGTGTGCTTTTTCCGGCGCCGATCTGGTTTCCATTCTTTACCGGCGCAATGGCCACGGTCAACGCCGATACATGGGCCACCGAACTTGGCACGCTTAGCCGCCAGCCGCCTCGTCTGATAACCACAGGGCGAACCGTCGAAGTGGGTACGTCAGGTGGGATATCGCTCTTGGGGACCATTGTGTCGTTGGCCGGCGGTGTGCTTATCGGCATCGTCGCCGCCCTGACCCACCGCAGAAAGGGAGCAGGACCGCTTATTGTTGCCGCCGCCGGCGCGGGACTTATAGGCTCGCTCTTTGACAGCCTGTTGGGCGCAACCGTACAACAGATCTATTATTGTGACCATTGCGCCAAGGAAACAGAGCGCAAAATACATAAATGTGGCCATCCAACCCGGCCCTTGCGCGGCTGGTCCTGGCTGAACAATGATCTCGTTAATTTTCTGGCCTCGCTCGTGGGCGGAGTGGTTGCCGTCGTCTTGTGGCGGAGCCTGCAAGGCCGGATGGCATCACACTCCGGCTAGATCATCTCAAGGTTGAAGGTTATGAAACGCACCAATATCCTCCGTGGCGAAAAAGTGCAGTTGACCGCCATCAAGGCTGAAGACGGTGACATCATCGCCGAATGGTATCAAGACGCGACTTTCTTGCGCCATTACGACAGCGAGCCGGCCTACCCCAAGACCGAAAAACAGCTGGCAACCATGCTTGAGGACGAACAGAAGCGGAGCGACGCCTTCATTTTTGCCGTGCGCTTGCTGGATAGCGATCGGATCATCGGTATCTTACAATTTGACGGCGTGGCCTGGACGCACGGCACGTCATTTGTCGCCATTGGTATCGGTGAAGAGGCCGATCGCGGTCAGGGGTACGGGCGTGAGGCCATGGAGTTAGGCTTGCGCTTTGCCTTTGACGAGCTTAACCTGCATCGTGTATGTCTGACGGTCTTCTCCTATAATGACGCGGCGCGCACGCTCTACGAACATCTCGGCTTCCGCCACGAAGGCACTTATCGCGAACACCTTTTACGCGACGGTCGACGATACGACATGTTGCTATATGGACTACTACGACGAGAATGGGAAGAGCGGGCTAAAACGGACGGTGATTAGCCGCCGTTCCGCGTTCCTCTTGCCGTTCCTGCTGGCGCTGATGTTAAGCGCCTGCGACATCGCTCTATCGACAACGGAGAATGCCGAGGGCACAATTGGCGGCGCGGTGACGCGCGAACCGCAGCCCGAATCGACTACCACGACGCGCCCGATTGTCGTGACAGCCAATCCGCAGCAAATGCCCTCGATTACCCCCGTGCCACCGTATAGTTATACCGAAGTAATCGAACGTGGTCCGCTGGTCCTTGATCCGATTCTGGCCTCTGATCCCGCCGGCAAGTCGGTGATCCGCAATGTCATGGAAACCCTCGTCTATCCCCACCCTCATGAAGATGGCGCCTTTATCCCGCTGTTGGCAACGGGGTGGCGCACCAGCGAAGATGGTCGCACGTACATTTTTTCCATCCGTCGCGGTGTCCGCTTCTCAAATGGAGATGCACTCACCGCCAGCGACGTCGCCTACAGCCTGCAGCGCCTATTACTGGCCTCGCCGCCGGGTGGGCCCCAGCGCCTGTTGCTGCAGCCACTGTTAGGGTTGCAAGCCACCGCCGTCATCACCGACGGCGCCGAGACAATCACGGGCACAGTAGAGTTCGATGGTGAGCAGGCAGCACAGATGGCGCCCGCCGCCGACATCGTCGCCCACCTGGACGACGGCCGCTACGTGGGGGATCGTGCAGCCGTGGCAGCCAACGTGCCCGCTGGTACGTTGCAGGCCCTATGCCGGGAAATACAATCCGCCATCAGGGCTAATAATGCGGAAGGCACACTAACCATCACCCTGGCCCAACCGTGGCGCCCCTTGCTAAGCATCATGAGCCAGACATGGACTTCAACCGTCGATCGCCAATGGGCTGTGGAGCGTGGCGCCTGGGATGGCGGCTGCGATACGTGGCAGCGGTGGTACGCCTTGGAGAGCCACGAATCGGCGTTGGCCAACACCATACTTGGCACCGGCCCTTATGTCCTCGACTATTGGGCGCCAAGCGCCGAGCACGTACTTTTGGCAAATGCGGAATATTGGCGAGGAGAGAACTCAATGTGGGATGGCGGTCCTTTCGGGGCTCCTGCGCTTGACAGCGTGCGCGTGATGTACGACGCCGAGGCCGGTAATCGATGGAATCTCCTTGAAAGTGGCATCGCCCAAAGCGCCACGCTACCCACCGAGGAGGCCATCTCCGCCCAGCTGCAAGTGGATCTCACTTGTGATTGGCAAACACAAGAGTGCCGACCGGAGGAAGACGGCGACGCGCCGCTGCGCCAAATCCAGAATGTTCCGCTATGGCAACAACAAGCCCTCGTTTTCAACTTCGACATAGCCGGCGACGAAAACGCTTTTTTAGGCAGTGGGCAGTTTGACGGCGACGGTATTCCGCCTGATTTCTTCGGCGACGAGCACGTCCGTAGAGGGTTCGCTCATTGTCTAAACGAGCGCACGTTGATCGACGTGGGCCTGGGCGGCGCGGGCGTTTCCGTAGAAGGTCTCGTTCCGGCGTTCATTCGCGGCGCGTCCCCCGAATTCGATGACCTTCGGTTTGGTTTGCAACGTTGTAGCGAAGAGCTGGCGTTGGCCTGGGACGGCGCCTTATCCAATACAGGTTTTCGCCTTCAAGCGCCCTATCTCGCTACCGATCCCCTACAAGAAGCGGTCGTAGAAACACTAGCTAGCAACTTGCGCGCGGTAAATCCTGCATACCAGATCGAAAGCGTTGGCCTTCCCGCTTCGCTAATAGAACTGGCAGTTCAGGAACACCGGTCTCCCCTCGCCGTCGTGCAGTGGACGCCGGAAATACCGGATCCGCATTACTGGCTGGCGCCCGCATTTGACGGTGAGATCGCCGCATACCAGCGTCTACCGGTTGAATTACGCGTGCAAGCCCAGGACATAATGACGGCGATTCGTGAAGGTGAAGACGGCAGCGCGCTGGACGACGCTTATGTTGACCTCAACCGTTTTCACGCGCAACACGTGCCATTTGTTCTTCTTCCCCGTTCCTCGACCACCATTTACCAGCAACGTAGCCTGGAAACGTGGTTCTACAACGCCGCCGACCCACTGCCCTACTACTATGCCTATGATCTGAGATAAGCTACCGCTGGTTTTTTCGCCGCGTAAATTCTGTGCTATGATCTCGCCAAAGGACGCTACCCGACATGTTTATTAAGAACATACCCAGATAACTCTATAACCGCTTTCGAATAAAGTCGATTCCGCGCGCGCCGGGCGCGTCGCGGCGTGTAGTGCTGTTAGGTTTCGGCGGTCGTTTCGCCGACGAGCTACTAAGCGGCTTGCCCGACGTGCTCATGCCTGCCCTGCGCGTGCAGTTCGGCCTTAGCTATACCCAGATCAGCTTCCTGGATCTGGCGCTACGCTATGTCGCCGCCGTCGTGGAGCCGGGCGCCGACCTCCTCATTGACGTCTGGCAACGTCGGTGGCTCCTGGCGTGGGGCGCCGCCACCCTGGGCCTTTCGACTATTCTTCTTGGCCTGGCGCCCAACTACCTTTTCTTGCTGACAGCGTTTGCCGTTTACGGACTGGGTTCCGGCCCATTGGCGCACACGGCCGACGTCGTGCTCGTCGAAGCACACACCCGCGCCCCGGACCGTATCTTCGCCCGCGCCACCATGATGGACACGGTCGGCGCCCTCCTATCGCCCCTCCTGGTCACCCTTGCACTTTGGGTCGGGCTGCCCTGGCGCTGGTTATTGGTAACCCTCGGCGCGGGCAGTCTAATCTATGGCCTCATGCTCCTACGCACGACGTTTCCGGCGCCCGCCGCGGACCATTCTGACGATCCTGGCACGCTCCTCGCCGGTGTGCGCCAGAACCTTCGTGTCGTTCTAACCAGCCGCGATGTGTGGCGCTGGCTCCTATTTCTTTTCCTGTTCGAACTCCTGGAGACCCCCTTCATATTTAAGACCGTCTGGCTAAATGAGCACGTTGGCCTGTCGCAAGCCCTTGTCGGCGTGTACCGCGCTTTCGAGATGGCCATCCACCTAATTAGTCTCCTGATCCTGGATCGTTGGTTGGCGCGCCAGGATGCAAAGCGAATACTACAGGTAGCCAACGTGGCCTTACTCTTGCTCATTCCGTTATGGCTCTTTACACCCGGGATCTGGACCCGATTTCTGCTGGCCCTCCCCCTCAATTTTTTCTTTACCGTCTATTGGCCGCTCGGTCGCGCGCAATCGCTGAGTAGCGCGCCGGGCCGCGCCGGCGCCGTGACTGCCGTTAACGCGCTCTTTGGGCTCGTACCATTCAGCCTTCTGTTCGGTTTGCTCGCGGAATGGATGACGCTAACCGACGCCACGTTCTGGGTTTGCCTGACGGCGCTGCTGCTCCTGATTCGGCTAACGCGCAAGCTGCCCGCCACGCCTTCGAGGGTAGAGTGACTATTCCCCACCCATCACGGGACGTTTTCGCCGTTGCCCCTCGCCGGCCTCCTCCCCCTCCGCCTCAGAACCTGAAGTTGCGTGCTTTTCCGTCACGATACGGTACCGTACGGCATGTTTGTCTATCCGCGGGCGCGAACCAAGCCGCCGCGCATAGTGTTTGGTGAACTCGGCGCCTAAGAGCAAGATTTGCGCCGAAAAATAGATGAAGATAACTAACACAACAAGCGAACCTGCCGCACCATAAGCCGATGTGATGTTACTAACGCTGAGGTAGACGCCTATCAGCTCCTTACCGATAACGAACAGAACGGCCGTGACAAAGGCACCCATCCATA
>CAYSMQ010000125.1:11331-11643 GCA_964432035.1 uncultured Ardenticatenaceae bacterium | reverse complement strand
CGAGTCCCATAGCGCAGGGACAGGCGATGACCAGCACGGCGATGAGGCGCAGGAGCGCGGGCACAAAGCCGGCGCCGCTGATCAGCCAGATGGCGAAAACGACCAGGGCAATAGAGATGACGGCCGGCACGAAATAGGCCGAGACGCGGTCCACGACGCGCTGGATGGGCGCCTTGCTGCCCTGCGCCTGTTCTACGAGTTTGATGATTTGGGCCAGGGCCGTCTCGCGACCAACTTTGGTGGCTTCGAATTTGAGCAGCCCTTGCTTGTTGATGGTGGCGCCGGTGACCTGGTCGCCAACCCCCTTCTCTA
>CAYSMQ010000125.1:0-11321 GCA_964432035.1 uncultured Ardenticatenaceae bacterium | reverse complement strand
TACCGGCAGACTTTCGCCGGTGAGCATGCTCTCGTCCACGGCGCTATGTCCGCCGGTGACCACGCCGTCTACGGGAATCTTCTCGCCGGGACGCACGACGACGGTGTCGCCGCGCACGACTTCTTCGATGGGAATGTCACTTTCTTGTCCATCGCGCACCACGCGCGCGGTCTTGGCCTGCAGGCCGATGAGCTTCTTGATGGCCTCGCTGGTCTGTCCTTTGGCGCGCGCTTCCAGTAGTTTGCCCAACACGATGAGCACGATGATGACGGCGGCGGTCTCGAAGTAAACGTGCTCGCCGAGGAGCGTGGTGTTGAAAACGCTGAGGGCAATGGTCACGGCGAGGCTATAGACGTAGGCCACGGTGGTGCCCATGGCTACCAGGACGTCCATGTTGGCGGCGCCGTTGCGTATAGCTTTGTAGGCGCCGGTATAGTAGTCCCAACCGACGTAGAATTGCACGGGGGTCGCCAGGGCCAGCATGAACCAGTTGACCCAGGGCGCGTGCGCCCACATGCCCAAAAGACCCAGGTCGCGGCCCATGCTGAGCAGGAAAAGCGGCAGGGCAAAAACAGTACCAATGGTGAAGCGCCGCCACTGGTGGCGGACCTCCGCCTGGCGCGCCTGCGCTTCGGCGTCCTCTAATTCGGCGTCGTCTTCCACCTCGACCACGTCGTAACCGGCCTTGCGCACGGCAGCAACCAGCTCGGCGCGCGTGACGGCGCCGGGCGCGTACTCGACGTGCGCTTTTTCGTTAGCAAGGTTGACGCTGGCCTCCAGCACGCCGTCTACTTTGTTCAGGGCGCGCTCGATGTTGAGGGCGCAGTTGGCGCACGTCATGCCCACCACGGGAAAATCGAGGGTGGCCGTGGGGATGTCGTAACCGGCGCGCTTGACGCGCTCGATGACTTCGATGGTGACTTCTTTGCCGTCGACGAGCGAGGGGTCGTACTCGAAGGTCACTTTCTCGCTGGCAAAGTTGACGTTAGCGTTGGTGACGCCTTTGGCTTTTTTGGAATTGCGCTCTACAGACGCTACGCAGTTGGCGCAGGTCATGCCCACGACGGGCAGCGTGACCTGTTTCTGTTGGGACATATTGTGCTCCGAATGTGCCACCGGCCGTTTACGGTCGGCCGCGTTGTTTAGCTTATTTGAACAAGCCCTTCCGGCGGGTAGTTAATTTCCACCAGCGTGTCGCGGATCTGGTCCCAGGTGGCGGGATCGTCCCACACGACGGTGACTTGCTTGCTCTGTTCGTCGGCGTCCACGCGTTGTACGCCGGCAATGTCACCTACTTCCATCTTAACGGTGTGTACACAGTGCCCACAACTGATGTTGGGAACTTTGAATGTTTTTTCCATGGTGTGTGTATCCTTTTGTTTGTCCTCTCACGCAATCGTTCCCGATTGCCGCAGATTTGTTATCGCTATCCCCCCCGTGGGGGGAGGGGTGTCCATCACTTGCATAGTATAGCAAAGATTTCCAGGCGCGCCATAGTGATCTTTGTAAGGTGCTGCGCCTAACGTTCTTCCCACGTTTGTGAAGCCGGCACCGGGCTGTTTGGCCCATGCAGATTTATATCCCCACACTTGTATCCCGGTACATGCGCGGCAAAGCTTCGGTAGTAGAGTCGAACTAGTAGAGCAGAAAGGATTCGTTGGGATGCAGCTTCCACATTGGTTCAAAATTATGGCCACGGCACTGGCGGGCCTGATGGTGGTAATCCTGCTGGGGGCCGCGCTGTCGGTTCCCTGGCGCTGGATGGCGCCGCCGCAACCGCGGGGATTCGACCAGCCACGGGCGCACTTCAACAGCAAGAATGCGACGCGCTTTCTGGGCAGCAACCTGACTGAGACGGCAGGACTGGTGGCGCGCGCCGTCTATCCGGGTACAACGGATGCCAACGCACCCAGCGTAATCATTTTCTACGATGACGATAATTGGCAGGCTGGGCTGCAGAGCGCGTCGCTTGTGCGACCGTTAAATGCGCTGCTGTTGCCCACGAGTGCGGCGAGCGCCCTACCCGACGATTTCCAGGTGAGCGGCAGCGAACAGTTTGGCGGGGCGCAGGCTCTCTTGGCGGATGACGCCACGCTGGACGACGGGCGCTTTAGCACGCAAGCGCTGGCCTTGACCGACATCGCGGATGTGCTACGCGAGAGCGGCGCCGCGCCGCAACACGCCATCGTCGTCGACGCCGAGGATCCGGACACGGCAATATTGGCGGCGCCGTGGGTCGCTTACAGCGGAGACCTGGTGCTGTTTGAAGGCGATTCGCTGCCCGAGAATCTGCCGGCTTATTTGCTTGGCGCGGCAGAAAGAGAAGGCGATTTGCCGCGCGTGGGACGGGCAAACGCCGGTGCCCACGCCACAGCGGTGGCATTTGCCACTTATGATGATCCCAATAGCCCGCTCTTTGGCTGGGGTATGAATGCGGAGAGCCTGACCGGTTATCGCAGCTTCTTTATTGCACCGCAAGGTGAGCATGGTCTGGGATTGTTGAGCGCGAACCTGGCGCGGCGGGGTAAACCGGGACCGTTGTTCTGGACGGGGGCAGAGGAACTTCCCCAGGGTGTCTACAACTATTTCTTCAGCCAGCGGGCCGCCTTCTGGGTAACTCCGTCAGAAGGGCCCTTCCACCATTTCTACGTGCTGGGTGACACGAATGCCATCAGTTTCCCGGCGCAGGGAGAGGCCGACTACAGCGTAGAGATCGGGCCGTACTTCCAGAAGGGCTTCGCGGCGGGACCGATGGACATGCTGGCTACGGCATGGATCTTGCTGGGCGTGGCATCGGCGCTGTGGATTGCCGTGCACGAGGCGCGTTTTCTACCGGTTCAGAACTGGTTGATGAAGCTGGCCTGGCCCTTGCTGGCGATGATGATCGGGCCCTTCGGCATTCCCCTGTACCGCCTGGCATACAACCGGCCCATCATTCACAAGAATGACATGGTGATGTGGGACCGTCCGCTGTGGCTGCAAGGATTGGTAGCGACGGCGTCGGCGGTGGGTTTTGGCGGGATGATTATGGTCACGACCGGCTATCTGATTAGCCTCTTCGGCATCCCGCTTATTCCTATGGAGAGCGTGGCCTTTCTCCTGGGCACGCCCATGATCCTAATCATGATTATCAACTACACAGTCGCCGTCGTGGTGGCCTGGCTGGTGTTCCAGACGCCGATGATGGCGACTATGCACGGCACGGATTACCGTAGCGCGCTGCCGATGGCCTTTCCGCTGGTGGCGGCGTCGATGTTGGCGGCGGCCATCGGCATGAATCCCAGCATGTGGTGGATGATGATGTCCAAGATTCCCATGATGCCTACCGAAGAGTCGATCCTGTGGTTCGGCACAATGTTCTTTACGGTGTTCGTTGCTTTTCTGATCGCCTGGCCGCTGAATTATTACTTTGTGCGCGAGCAGCGGAAAGCGGGGTTGATGTGATGGGCGACGGCGGACGGCGGTTGGCTGGAGATTGGAGATTGGGGATTGTTGCGGTCGGCGGTCTGTGGTCCGCGGTCGGTTTGAGGTTAAGTGATGCGTAATTTGTGGGTGACGTTGCTATTAATTGGCTTAGGGATTCTGCTCTTTGCCTGGCAGGGGCCGGCGTTGGTGGAGAGCGCATATATGCCGCGGGCGGAGCCGGAGGACTTGCCGTTTTTGGTGGAAAATCACGAGCAGGTAACGGTGAATACGGTGCGCATTGGCAGCGACGATCCTTTGCAGACGGCGGTGGCGGTTTCTAACATCGTCTATCCCGCGACGGAGCCGGAGAACACGCCGGGCGCTGTGATTCTGGTGGGTATGGATAGTCTGGCGGAGGTCATGGTGGCTGCCAGCCGCATTCAACACTTCCCGGTCAATGCGCCCATCCTTTATGTGAGTGATGTCGGCATACCGGATCTGACGCGCAACGAGCTGCTGCGTCTGGCGCCGGAAGGGGTGATGCCCGACGGGAATGTGCAGGTTTACCTGGTGGGCCAGACGGCGGCTGCTGTGGAGGATGACGTAAACGCGTTGGGCTACAAGACGCGCGTGTTCACGGCGGACGATGCAGCGCAGTTGGCGCAGGTGGTGGACAATTGGACCTCGACCCAGCACGGCGACCACCGCAACGAGATGGTAATCGCCAATCTGGATAATCTGGAAGCGGCGATTCCCAGCGCGTTTTGGAACGCGCACCGCGGCGACGGGCTAGCCTTCGTAACCGACGAGGGCATTCCCCAGGCCACAATAGAGATGTTTGAGCTGCGCGCCAACGGGCCGTGGCTGTACGTGTTTGGCGACGAAACGGTTGTGCCGGAGCACATCGTGCGCCAGCTGGCGCAATACGGACACGTCACGCGCATTGTGGGCGCAGACGTCACGGAAACGAGCGCGACGTTTGCCGGTTTTCACGATGAAGGCGCGGACTGGGGCGCCTGGTTCTGGCAGAAGGCGCGCACGTTCGGCTGGGGCATCGACGAGGCGGGACACAACGCCATTTTTGTGAATCCCGCCGGACCCGCGGGCTGGCAGAACGTGATGCCGGCGACGACGTTGTCGCACATGGGCAAGCACGCGCCGGTGGTGGTGGTTAATGCGGACGGTGTGCCACAGCCGGCGGCCGGCTATCTGGAAAGCACCAAGCCCTATCCCACCGCGCCGCAGCAACAGCTGACAAATCATGGTTGGATCATCGGCGGCGAAGAGACGATAAGTTGGAACACGCAGACGATCCTGGACCAGATGCTGGATCCCTATCTGCCCTTCCCCCAGCAGTAATGGAGCATCAGGATATGGCGAGTGAGACGCAGGAACGCGAACGGGAAACGCGACATAGTAGTGAGGGCCACGCCAAAAAGTCGAATATGCTGGATCTGGCCCAAAAGGTAGAAGCGCATTACACGAGCCCCAGCCCGCAGGCCACGCGGCACGCGCCGAACGTTTTCCCCAGGATGCTAAATTATGGCCTTATTCTGGGCATCATCCTGGGCGTGGGCGCCGGGTTGCTCTTGGCCCTGCTCTTGCAAAGCGGGCGCCTGGCGCCGCAAGGGTGGGAAGGTTTGTTTTCGTTGTCGCCTTACACTTTCTATGCGTTCTGGGCCTTCGCCGGTGCGGCGCTGGGCATCGTCGTCGGGGGGCTGACAACGTTACTGATGGCGGAGCCGCCCGAGCTGCCCTCTTGAACAAGCTGTCGCTACGGCAGTTTTGCGGGGAAGATCATGTCAGACCTGCGGGTTATTGAACGCTGGCGCCTATTTGGGGTATGATAGGCAAGTCGCGCCACACTTTTATTGGTAGATTGCCGGCTGAGAACCGGCGCTCCACACGGAGATTACGCTTTGATGCATCGAACCAGACATCGACCGACGACCCTGTTTGCCCTTCTCTTGTTGCTCGTGGGCATCTTGGCGCTGCCGGCGGCTGTCGAGGCGCAGACCTGTGTCTATTCTGCGCGCACCGAAAAGCCACGCTGTGCCTTTACGAGAGAGAGGCCGGTAGAGCCATTTGTTGAACCTGATATCCCGGAGGATAGTTTTCTACCGGATGCCGTCTATGGCTGGGTCGAAGATTACGCGTACTTCTTCGACAAGCCGGAACCGGGCGCCAAACCCGAACGCACGGCGCGCAGCGGCTTTTTCTACGGACCGGCGGTGGAGACGGTGACCGATGAGCGGGGCAAGGTGTGGCACAAGGTGTGGGGCGATTGGCTACCCGATCAGTACTATCACCAGGTCGAAGCCAGCGAGTTCAAAGGTATCGAGGTCAACCGCCAGCCAGAGCGGCCTTTTGGCTGGATATTGCGACCCACGGTGCCGCGACCGGAACCCGCTGCCGCTGCAGAACAGGGCGCCGAGGAGTTGCCGCGTTACGAGTTTGTGCAGCTATATGATTGGAAGCGGGGCGCCGATAACAACACGTGGTATGACGTGGGGCCTGGACAGTGGGTGCGTTATGACACGGTGGCGCTGACGGTGCCGCGTCCGCGACCGGGCGATGTGGGACCGCAAGATTACTGGGTGGACGTCGATTTGGAGCAGCAGATCTTTGCCGCCTATGAGGGCGACCGCCTTGTATACGCCGGTCTGGTTTCCAGCGGACTGAGCCGCTGGCCCACGCGCGTAGGGCTCAACCAGGTGTGGGAACGGCGCGAGCTGACGCCGATGGAAGGCGGCGAGCACGGCGACGACTACTATTACATCGACGACGTGCCGCACAATCTGTTCTTTGACGGCGAGATCGCGCTACACGGCGCCTTCTGGCACGACGATTTTGGCCGGCCCAAGAGTCACGGTTGTGTCAACATGGCGCCGTATACGGCTGAATGGGTCTATAGCTGGTCAGAAGACGCGCCAAATGATTTGTGGGTGTGGGTGCATTACGCCAGTTACGAGGAGATTTTGCTTTACCAACCCTGATTGTGTATGGCAGAAGACACTCACGACTTTGTCAAACATTGGGAGAACATTCAGCAGACGCTGCGCGGCTATCGCCGGGCGCAGGTGCTGATCAGCGCCACGAAGCTGGGCGTTTTTCGTGAACTGGCCGATGGACCGCTGGCGGTGGAGGAGCTGGCGCGCAAGATAGATGCGGATCCTGACGGTCTGCAGCGGCTGCTGGCGGCGGCGGTGGGCATGGGCTTGTTGCACGCAGAAGAAGGGCGCTACGCCAACGCGCCCATCGCTGCAGCGTGCCTGGCGCGGGAGGGCCGTTTCTATATGGGCAATCTGGTGGCGCTCGAAGGCGCGTTCTACGGGCGTTGGAATTTTCTGACGGAGGCCGTGCGCAGCGGCAAGCAACCACAGATTGACGCGCCGGAAGACGAAGACAGCAACTGGGTGCGTTCTTTTGAACTGGCCCTGATGGATCTGGCGCGTGTCTCGGCCCCGGCAATTGCCGAACTGTTGCCCGTGCCGCAGGAGGGGCCGGCGCACGTGTTGGACGTGGGCGGGGGACATGGCGCTTACAGTATGGCGCTGGCGCGTCGCTATCCTAACGTAGAGGCCACGGTGTTGGAGCTGCCGGCGGCGGCCGAGGTGGCGCGGGATATTATCTCCGGGGAAGGCATGAGCGAACGGGTCAAGGTGCGCTCGGGGAACTTTCAGGAGGACGAATTAGGCAGCGATTTCGACCTGGTCTTGCTCTTCGGAGTGTTAGGTAGCGAGAGTGCCGAGGGGCAGCGGGCGCTGCTGCGCAAGGTGCATGCGGCCTTGAAAGCGGGCGGCGCGGTGGCCATCCGCGGGTTTGCCTATGGCGAGAAGCCGTATGACCTGGAGGAGGCGCTTTTTTCGTTGCACCTGCTGCTCTCCACGTCGGCGGGCGATTCGCCGACGTTGGAAACGTTGCAGGAGGCGCTGCAGGAGACGGGGTTTGCCGAATCGCGACTGGTTTCGGTGGAGGCCTGGATTGGGTCGCGGTTGTTGGTGGCGGGGAAGCCGGAGAGTGGGGATTAGGGATTGGAGATTGGAGGCTGGAGATCGATTTCCTCTAGTCTCTAGTCTCCAGTCCCTGGTCTTTATACAGGTTTAAGACCGCCTGCACGCCGGCCAGATTTCTGCCGTATTCGGTGCTTTCGTGAGTGAAAAGTTCGACGGCGATGGCTGGGACGCCCTGGGAGACGAGCCAGTCGCTGGCGCCGCCGGTCACGTCGTAGGCGCTGAAAGGGCCCGCTGCGTAGCCGGCGGCGTCGCCGTAAACCTGGGCCAGTTGTCCGCTTCCCGCATCGTCTCCGGCGCACAGGCCGGGGGCCACGAGACCACCGGCGGCGCTGTGCCAGAAAATAACGCTGCGCGGAGCCAGCGCGGAAAAGTAGTCCGCCAGCGCCCGCGTCTCCGGTTCGGAGAACGGGCCGTTGCCGGGAAAGACGCGAGTGCGCCCCCACTCGGCCGTTTCAGACCAGTTGCAGGGCCAGTTACGGTTGAGGTCCACGTTGTTGGCGTTGAAGCGCCCCGGCGTCGTTTCGGCGATGACGTTCTCGGGGAAGAAGCGGCCTTCCCTGCCGGTGACAAGGGCCAGGCCGTCAGGATTGGCGGCGGGAATGATGTGCACGGTGACGGCGTCGGGAATCTGGTCACGGTTGCCGTTGAAGTAGTCGACGATCTGGTAGGCGAGTAGCACCGTGTTCCACTCGTAACCGCCGTGGATGCCGCCGACGAAGACGACGTTTTGCGGACCCTCGCCAAAAGAAAAGGCCTCTATGGCCCGTCCCTGGACCGAATAGCCGGCGATGGTGTAGCCATAGTCGCGGTTGGGAAAGGGGATGGGCGTGAGCGGTGCAGGCGCTGCGGGAAGATTCAGCGCCTGGCCCGGCTGCAGCAGGTTAGGATCTAGCAGATCATTGGCGTCGATCAGGTCGTCGACGTTGAGACCGTAGCGGGAGGCGATGCCTAGAAGCGTTTCTTCGCTCTGTACGACGTGTGTGGCGTAAGTCGGCGTCGCCGTGGGCCGGGGCTCAGTCGCCGTGGGCTGCGGCGTGCCGCTGGCTTCTGGCGTGACGGTGGGGCCGGCGGTTGTCGTTGGAGAAGATGTGCGGGCCGTTTGTTCGGCGGGGCGCGGTGTGGCGTGTTCTGTAGCGTGGACGACGGTTGTCGCCGCCGGCGTGGCCGTGGGCGAGGCATCGACGCGTGGGGAGCGGCAGGCGGAGAGCAAGGCAAGGGTTATGCAGGTGAAGAAGAGGAGAAAAGGGAGAGGAGAGCGAGGAACGGTGGGCAGCATCATCAATGGTGGAGTTTAATTGAAGTGCCGCAGTCGTACAATAAATAGGCAGAAGCTATTTGAGGAGGCAACAATGAAGGATCGTCGGGTAGTAGCAATACTTGTCGCGGCCGTGATATTGGCGGCGGTCGGGCTGTGGGCAGGAGGGCGGGCGGGCGCGCAAGACGGAGAGGGTGACGCGGGCCGGCGGGTTGGGAGCGGTGTAGCGACAGACGGGATGGCGCCGGACCGATTGAGTCCGCCTGATTCCGACGCGGCGCGCAGTGGGTCCGAGGAGGATGCGCCGCCGGTGTCTCCGGATGGCGTCGTCCTGCGGGATCTACGCCTGACCGGTTCGGCGCTGCGTCCGAGGGTGAGTGGTGTAGGCTATACCTGGGGTCGCGGGGGCGGTTGTGTCTATACCACCGACGATGCGTTGGCGGTATGGAACGCGCCTCTGACGCTGCCGGACGGAGCGAAGGTTAACACGGTGCGCATGTATTACGACGACCGCTCGGACTTGAATAGCACAGGCTGGTTCACGGTCTATGACCAGTTCGGCGCGGTGGTGGAAGAGTGGGGCATGGACTCTTCAGGAAACAGCGGCAACGGCTTCGCGGACACGTTTCCGGTGATCGATCACACCATCGACTATTCTCGTTATTCCTATGCCCTGACCTGGCGCCCCCTACAACAGGGCGTCACCATGCAATTGTGCGGCTTCCGCATCTTCTACGAGCCGCCGCCGTTTGGTCTGAGCTTTTTGCCGCTGGTGGCGGGGCAGTGACGGTTCTGTTATCCAATACGGCGAAGAATATTAAGGTGTCTTGTAAGGTGGCGCGGCTACAATCTAATTGGTTCTCCTGGGCCAGGCGTGGCTGGCGATTACAGAATGAACCAGCCAGTGAGTCGGCCTGCAATGCCGGCGCGAAACTCGTGGATCAGAGAAAAGGCTAACACCAGGGGTGGATGGCGCTCGCTGAGCGGTGGGGGGTCGCTTAGATTGCGACAGTATGATTGAGGCATGTGATGAGTAGTTGTTGTCGCCTGTATAACGCATGACACATGGGAGTGGCTGCCGGCCATAAGAATGACATCGCACCGGAGTAGACACAACGTTCAATCCTCGACAAAGCCCTGGGCCGTCTGGCTATTCCGTTTGCTGGTTCTATGTGGGGTCGCCTCTCTTTTCTACTATTTTAGTTGGTGGTTAGAGGGCGACCATTTACGTTCGCCCTTGTTATGGCTCTTGCTGATGGGAGCAATCCTATATAGCGGCGCGCAACTTGTGGGTATATGGTTGCTAAGTCTGGCTGCTCGTCGCGCGGTCGATGCTCCTACTCCTGACCCAGATCTAACCGTTGACGTATTCGTGGTTGCCTGTGGTGAGCCAGCGGAGCTGGTGCAGCGGTCATTGGCTGCGGCCTGTGCTATGCGTGGGGAGCACCGCACCTGGCTGCTGGATGATGGCGCCGACCCGGCGCTGCAGGCGCTGGCAAGAGAACTTGGCGCCGGTTATTTGACGCGTCCTGACAACGTCGACAGAAAGGCCGGTAATGTCAACGCGGCGTTGGCGCGGACACACGGAGACCTGGTGGTCATTTTCGATATTGATCACGTCCCAACGCCTGACTTTTTGGAGTGCACGGTAGGCCATTTTAACGATCCCGAGATTGGGTTCGTGCAGGTCATGCTTACGTTTGACAACGGCGAGGAGACTTGGGTGGCGCGCTCGGCGATGGAGACGAGTCTCGAGTATTATAATCCGACCTCGTTAGGCACCGACGGCGTGGGCGCGGCGTCGCTGATGGGCAGCAACGCGGTAATCAGGCGCAAGGCGCTGGAATCGATCGGCGGTTACTTGCCGGGATTGGCCGACGATCTGGCAACGTCGATGGCCCTGCATGCAGCGGGTTGGCGCTCGACGTACGTGCCCGAGCCGCTAGCGCCGGGTATCTCGCCGCCTAGTTTTGCCTCCTGGTTTGTGCAGCAGTTGAAGTGGGCGCGCGGCGTGTTCGAACTCTTGATTACATCTTACCCACGCCTTTTTTCTCGTCTGACGTGGGGGCAGCGTCTTGCCTATATCACGCGCCTGACACGCTACTGGATTGGACCGGCAATCGCGATACATCTGGTGGGGACGATCGTCGTGTTGATTTTTGGCGACTTGGCGACGAAGGTCGCTTTTCACCATTATCTGCTCCATCTTGCGCCGGTGGTGGTGTTTGACATGCTTATCCGCCACACGTCCCTGCTCATGTGGCAACACGAATCTACGCCGCGCACGTCGCTTGCTGGCGCTGTGACGTTGGTTTACGCTACCTGGCCCATCTATTTACTGGCCTGGTTAATGGCTGTGCTACGCGTGCCGTTGGCTTTTACGCTGACGCCGAAGAGTGCATCTGAAAAGTTGAAAGTGAACTGGCTGCTGCCGCAGATGTTTGCCGTGCTGCTTCTAGTGTGGGGGGTTCTTTATACTGTTAGTGTTGCAGACGAGCAGCCGTCGTTCCTCATCATGGCTGCCGCGGTGCAAGCTGTCCTCCAGCTGCGGCTGCTTTATAAGTGGCTCTATTCTGAATCACCCGTCTCCAGGCATCTGCCGAGACGGAGAGCGAGAGCGCAAATAAGCGGTGTGCCGAGCAAGC